>CAYRZY010000112.1:0-9892 GCA_964428855.1 uncultured Flavobacteriaceae bacterium | reverse complement strand
AGTAGGTAACTACAAATCAAATTTACTCAAAAGCGTATTGATTTTTAAAGATATAAAATTTCACAATTTGTAAGTTAAAAGTACCCTTGAGATTTCGGAAGCACGACATAACATTATTAGTGTAAATAGACCTGAAATATTAACATCCCATAGTATTAAGTGAAATTGCATTTTAGGTTTAAATATCATGTAAAGAGAATAAGATATACTAAATAAACTAATTATTATTTAGTTTAATTTGAAGATTCATATATTAAATATAACTATGCTAGCCGGAATTGATTATTTTATTGTGATTGCCTATATCATAGGAATGCTATTGTTAGGGCTCTATTTTAAAAAATTTGTAGATAGCTCTGAAGACTATTTTCTTGCCGGTAGAAGCTTGCCTTTTTGGGCAATAGGTATGTCTATTGTTGTTTCTGATATTGGTGCAATCGATTTTGTAGGCATATCAGGTCAAGCATACCGCTACGGAATTTCTGTTGGTAATTTTGATTGGATTGGCTCAGTACCGGCGATGCTTCTAGCTGCCTTTATTTTTATACCATATTTCTGGCGAGGCGGTATGTACACCATACCTGAATATTTAGGAAAAAGATATAACCCTACCGTAAGAACCATTGCTTCGGTTACTTGGATTTTATTTTTCGCTCTTGATTTAGGCGTATTATTTTGGGCGAGTGCCGTACTATTAAATGTATTGATGGGGTGGGCAATTTGGACATCTATTTTGGCTACAGCTACTGTAGTAGGGCTGTACACCTATTTTGGAGGTATTACTGCGGTAATTATGACAGATGTCGTTCAAATGATAATTATGTTCGTGGGTGGCTTTGCCTTAGTTTATTTAAGCTTAGACGCTGTTGGCGGATGGCATGCTTTGGTTGACAAAGTAACAAATATGGGGCCAGAGTACAGAAGTCATTTTGACATCATTCAGCCTTCTGATTCTAATTCACCTTTTCCTTGGACAGGAATATTATTTGGCTTAACCTTTGTAATGTCAAATGCATATATGATAGGCAATCAATCTATTATACAAAGAACACTTACTGCAAAAAATGAATGGCATGCTAAAGCGAGTATGATCTTTGCTTCTGCACTAAAAATGTTTATTCCAATATTGGTCTTATTTCCAGGTTTAATCGCTGTTGCTCTTATACCTGGTTTAGAAGATGGTGATAAGGCTTTGCCTTCAATGATTAAAGAAGTGCTCCCACCAGGATTGATTGGATTGATGTTTGCAGCTTTCTTTGCGGCCTTAATGTCTAGTGTGGATTCTCTATTAAATTCAACCGCAACACTTTTTACCAAAGATATTTATGAGCCATATATTAATAAAAATGCAAGTGACAAACATTTATTGAACGTTGGAAGAATTACAACATTGGTATTACTGGTTATTGGAGTTGTAACCTCGCCTATTAGTTCTGAATACCCTGGTATGTATGTTGCTATCCAAACTTTTATGTCATACTTTCAAGGGCCTTTATTTGCTATATTATTACTGGGTATCTTTTGGAAAAGAACAACACAATGGGGTGGTTTGTCTGCCCTAATTATAGGTATAGGATCTGCTATTTATATGAATGTGACCAAAGACCAACATTTTACAATTGAAGACCCGTTCTTATATATTTCATGGTGGTCATTTGTAGTTGGGTTTATTGTAAATGTTGTTGTTAGTTTATTAACAAAACCACATACTGAAGAACGTTTAAAAGGGCTTGTTTTTAGTTCTAAAATCTTGACAGCTAAAGAAGAAAATTAAAACTAAAAGATACTATCATGTTAAATTTTGATTGGCTTTCTGGTATTTCACAAGAAGAGGCTAAGTATATATTTCTAGGTTTATTTATTATCATTGGTATTTTGGTTATGATAATACCTAACGATTATGCCTACGAAGGAGTTAAAAAAAGTGATAGACACTGGTGGAACAATTTAAAGCTATGGTCACTAGGCTCTTTAGTAATACTGTTTTTCATTTATTATATTTTTTAAAATAGCGTTTATGGATCAATTAGAAATTAAAGGAAAAATTAAAACTTTTCAAATCAATCAAGCTTTAGGGTTCTTTATTTTGTTTTTTGGAGTTGTGGTTTCTATTGCTTTAATTTATCCCGAATCTCGTATTCAAAAAATGACAAATCTTATTGCAGGGTTAACACTTGTCATCATAGGTGGTGGAATGATGCTTTTTTCAAGAAAGAGATTGAATGAACTGCAAAAATTAGATAGATAACCTTCAAACAATACACTGTAGGCAGTTTTAAAAACCTATTAGAATACCAAATCAGTAACTTGATATGTTTGAAATCTAATAATGAGAAGAGCCAATGAACAATGATTTCCGTATTTGTCTTTCAGAAAATTGGAAAATACAATCTTCAAAAATAGCAACAGCAAAAGGTGCTGATATTTCAACAGACTTAACAATTACTAAAAATTGGATTCCTGCAATAGTACCTTCAACTGTTTTAGGAACACTCGTTAAAAATGGCATTTACAAAGATCCTTTTTTTGGGGAAAACCTTAAGGAAATTACTACTGAACAGTTTGAAATACCTTGGTGGTATGTAACCGAATTTCATTTAAGTACTAGAGAAGCCAAAACGTCTGCTCTTTTGAGTTTTGATGGCATCAACCATAAAGCCAACATTTGGTTAAACGGATGCTTAATTGCAGATTCTAATTTAATTGATGGTGCATATCGTATTACATCATTTGATATTAGTAAAAACACCATTGAAGGAAATAACATTTTGGCAATTGAGGTTACCCCTCCTGTTCCGGGTGATTTTAGTATTGGTTATGTAGATTGGAACCCTTCTCCACCTGATGGCAATATGGGTGTTTTTAGACCCGTAACACTCCATTTGAATGCTGGTGTGGGTATTAAAAATCCATTTATTCAAACAAAAGTAAACCTTAAAACACTAAAAGAGGCTGATTTAAGCATTTCTGCAGAACTTGTAAATTATACAGACCAACCAATTACTGGCCAATTAATAGGCTCAATTGAATCAGTTGAGTTTCATCAAACGGTAACAATAGAGGCTAATACCAAAAAAACTGTTGTATTTACAGTAGAAAATCATCCCCAATTAAATTTTAAAGAACCCAGACTTTGGTGGCCCGTTCATTTAGGTGAACCTGACCTGTATGTATTAGATCTGCAATTTAAAATTGATACTATTCTTTCTGACACTTCACAAACCAGATTTGGAATTCGGGAAGTTGAAGATTACTGGCTGAATAAAATTCACCGTGGTTATAAAGTTAATGGTCAAAAAATAATGATCAAAGGAGCTGGCTGGACGGATGACCTTTTTTTAATGGACACCAATGAAAGCCTTGAAGCCCAAGTAAAATATGTAAAACAAATGAATTTGAATTGTATTCGTTTGGAAGGTTTTTGGGGTAAAGATCATAAATTATACGACCTCTGTGATGAACATGGTATTTTACTTATGGTAGGTTGGAGCTGCCATTGGGAGCATGAAATTCACATGGGTGTGCCCGTTAACGAGCGTTATGGCGGAGTCTATTTACCAGAACATATAGAACATATTAGCAAGGCTTGGGAAGAACAGGTAATTTGGTTACGCAACCATCCAAGTATTTTTGTTTGGACCGTTGCCAGTGATAAAGTGCCAATTACGGCTTTAGAACAAAAATATATTGATTCTTTTGAAAAATACGATCCTACTCGACCCTATTTAAATTCTACAGGTGGTGTTGGTAGCGATCAACATATTATAGGTAGTGAAGATATAATTAGTGAGATAAGTGGTTCATCTGGTGTAAAAATGTTGGGGCCTTATGCCTATACTGCTCCCGTTTATTGGTACATAAACACCCATTTAGGAGGTGCTTATGGGTTTAATACAGAAACAGGACCGGGTGCTCAAGTACCTCAAATTGAGAGTTTAAAAAAAATGATTCCCGAAGACAAACTTTGGCCAATAAGTGATGTTTGGAATTATCATTGTGGCAGGTATGAATTTGCAGATTTGAGTCGTTTTACAGAAGCAATTACCAAACGTTATGGACTCGCTGAATCATTAGAAGATTTTGATAAAAAATCTCAAGCAATGAACTACGAGTTAATGCGACCAATGTTCGAAGCATTTCAGGTTCATAAAAAACGATCTACTGGTGTAGTACAATGGATGCTGAATGCAGCATGGCCAAAAATGTACTGGCAATTATACGATTATTACCTAAACCCTACTGGTGCATTTTATGCAACTCAAAAGGCATGTTTACCATTGAGTTTGATTTATAATTATGGAAACAATCAAATCTATTTGATTAACGATTATCTGTATGCTATTGAAAATTTACAGGCAAGAATTCGTGTTTATGATATCGAATCTAAGTTGCTTTTAGAAAAAATTATTATAACAAATGCTGTTAAAGATTCCTCTGAGCCTATATTTACAGTAGGAAAAATAGAAAATTTAACGAGTGCTTATTTTATTGATCTACGTTTGCTTGATGCAGAAAAAAAAGAAATAAGTAATAACTTTTACTGGCTTTCAACCAAAAAAGAAATTTTAGCTTACGAAGCCGACCTCGGCGAATTTGCCTATCATACGCCAAGTAAGGAATTTGCTGATCTAACATTGTTAAATACCTTAGCTAAAGTTCATTTAGATATAAAAAGCAGCAAGAAAAACTTAGGTGAAAAACAAAAAATTACTATCGAATTAGAAAATAATACGGATAGAATTGCATTTTTGATTAATCTTAAATTGATAGAGAAAGAAAGTGGCGAAATTATTCTTCCTGTTTATTGGGATGATAATTTTATCAGTTTATTAGCTGGTGAAAAAAGAACTATATCAGTAAGCTGTAGGTTAAATGTTGAAACAGCCATAAAAGTTGAAGGGTGGAATTTAAAATAATAAGTTAATAGTCTTACCATGGCAAAATTAGCAATTAACGGTGGTACTCCTGTAAAAAACAGCCCTTGGCCAACATGGCCTATTTGGGGCAAAGAAGAAGAGATTGCTCTTTTAGAGGTTTTACATAGTGGAATTTGGTCCTATAACGGGCCAAAAGAAAGAGAATTCAATAAGCTTTTTGCCAAATTTACAGGAACAAAATTTGCCATTTGTACCGTTAATGGTACCGTTACTTTACAAATAGCATTAGAAGCTTTAGGAATTGGTTTAGGTGATGAAGTTATAATTCCAGGACTTACATGGCAGGCTACAGCAGCAACAATTATTGATGTAAATGCAATTCCGGTTTTGGTAGATGTTTGTGAAGATACTTGGTGTATCAACCCAAAAGAAATTGAAAAAGCCATTACTCCCAAAACAAAAGCCATCATTCCGGTACATTTATATGGAGCCTTTGCTAATATGGATACGATACTAGAAATTGCCAAAAAGCACAACTTATATATTATTGAAGATTGTGCTCATAAACACGGTGGAGAATGGAATGGTAAAAAAGCTGGAAGTATTGGAGATATTGGCAGTTTTAGTTATCAATTATCAAAACATCTAACCGCAGGTGAAGGAGGTTCTGTAACAACAAACAGTCTCGAGTTAGCTGAAAAACTAGACGCTTTAAGAAATTGTGGAAGAAGACCCGAAGCTGATGAATATAATGAAGTAGATAAAGGAGCAGGTGATTATGGTGATGACGATGGAAATTTTATTCAATCTGGAAATCTTAGAATTACAGAGTTTCAAGCGGCAATTTTAATTGAAGGCTTAAAACGATTGCCAAAGCAAAATAAAACAAGAGATACAAATGGTGAATATTTAAATTCTTTATTTTTAGAAATACCAGGAGTAACTCCCTTAAAAAGAGATAAACGAGAAACAAAAAAAGTCTATTTTAATTTTGCTTTTAGATACAATAAAGACGATTTTAAAGGTTTACCAGTCAAAAAATTTAGAAAGGCTTTAGAAGCTGAAATAGGAATTGTAGTAGATTCAAGTTACGAGCCATTAAACAACTGCTCTTTGTATGTGCCTCATACAAAACCAGCGCGTCATAAGTTGAATGATAAATATTGGGCAGAAATAAATCCAACACGGTTTTCATTACCTATATGTGAAAAAATTTATCATGAAGAAGCAGTTTGTATTCATCATAAAGTATTAATGGGAACACAATCGGATATGGATTTAATAGCATTAGCTATTAAAAAAATATATAACAACACCCAAGAACTCAAATAATCATTGGCTTTCTATGAATAACATGAAAATAGCACTAATTGGAGCCGGATATATTGCAGATTTTCATGCCCGTGGTATTCAAACCATACAAAATGCTAAAATCATTGCTATTGTAGCAACAGATATGACTAAAGCCAAATCATTTGCTTTAAAATATGGTATTAAAGATTATTATACTAATATCTCAACTATTTTAAAAAGAGAAGATATCAGTGCCGTGATTATTTGCACACCAAATCAATTTCATGCACCTTATGCTATTAAGTTTCTTAAAAGTGGGAAAGATGTTTTTCTTGAAAAACCTATGGGAATAAGTGCCCAAGAAGGTAGGAAAATCAATAAAGCGGCAAAAGAATATAATCAATTGGTTATGGTGGGGCATATGTGGCGATTTGACGTAGACACAAACTATGTAAAGGATATAGTTCAATCAGGAAAATTAGGCGAAATATTTAAAACCAAAGGCTATGGTGTTCATGAAAACTGGGGGCCTACAGGGTGGTTTACAAATAAAGCATTAGCTGGAGGTGGTGCCTTGGCAGACATGGGAGTGCATGCTATTGATACAATACGATATATTCTTGGTGATCCAAAACCAGTAAAAGTATATGCTAGAATTTCAACTCACTTTGGTGATTACGATGTAGATGATACAGGAATTATTGTCATTACTTGGGACAATGATACAGAAAGCATCATAGAAAGCGGTTGGTGGCATCCACATATGGATGGACCAGAAGCAGGTTCTGGAATATGGGGAACAAAAGGGTATGCAAATCTATTTCCTACCTTTTTAAAAATGACTACAGGTGAAGATTCATTTGATAAAATTGTTCCAGATTTACCTGAACGAAAAGACCATTGCGATCAGGTAATTTACACCAAACAAGTAGAATACTTTATAAATTGCATCAAAACTAGACAACAACCAAGTCCAGGATTAATTGAAGGGCAAATTGTTTTAGATATTGTTGATGCTGCGTATAAATCTTCTGAAACAGGAGAAGTGGTGAATTTTGATAACTAAATTATTGAACATGTGATTTTTATAAATCCTCATAAAATTATGAAATACATTATCAATGATTCTTTTAAACCTATTCTGTTTTTAGGGAAGGCTACAGGTTGGAATTACTTTTGTTTCCCGGAGCCCCTGCTGAAATTGAAAACCCTCCACTTCAATCCTCCCCTAGCGGACACGCTTCGCTGATCCGCAATCGGGGTTCTTCCGGCTCTGGTTTTTCAACCTCCTCGGAGCCTCACATAATATATTGTCTTTTTCACATAAATACTGTTGAATATGCGGTTTATAAATAGAAAATCTAATCTCCAAATGGATTTGGGCTATAAAAATTGATTTATAGCCCATAATGTGCTTATATTTGAGCTATAAAAAAGTAACTATCGCTCATGGCATATCGAAAATGGAATTGGGAAAAAGAAGAGTGGCCTCTTTTTTCTTATAATCAAGAGGCTCTAAAAAATCTTGAATATCGATTTATGCAGGCAAACGGTATCGCTTTGGGGGCTTTCAAACATGTTCAAAACGATGAAAAAGACGAACTCCTTATTGAAATCCTTGTCAATGAAGCCTTAAAAACCTCTCAGATAGAGGGCGAGTATCTTGACCGAGAGAGCATCCAAGAATCCATCAAGAAAAATCTTGGGTTGGAATCCACAAAAAGAAAGCTACCTCCTGCGGAATTCGGAATTTCGGAAATGATGGTCGATCTCTATCAGAGCTATAACAAACCATTGACCCATGACCAGTTATTCCAATGGCATACGATGTTGACCAATGGAAGGCGGGATTTAGCAGATATTGGAAGGTATCGTACCCACGATGATCCTATGCAGGTCGTTTCAGGAAGATTGGATAGACAAACAGTTCATTATGAAGCACCGCCATCGAAAGACATGAAAAAGGAAATGAAGGCCTTTGTTTTATGGTTCGATCGGGTACATCGGCAAAATGAGAATACCATACTTCCTTTGGCAAGAGCAGGAATCGCTCATTTTTATTTTTTGGCCATCCACCCTTTTGAAGATGGCAACGGACGGATTGCGAGGGGTCTTTCGGAAAAATCTATTTCCATGAGTATCCAGCGTCCGGCCTTGATTTCCCTGTCCCAAATGATAGAAGCAAATAAAAAGGATTATTATGCCTTTTTGGAGGCGCACAATACTACATTGGATTTAACGAAGTGGTTACTATATTTTGGACAGACCATTTTGGATGCCCAAGATAATACATTGAAGATCATTGAATTTCTCATAGAAAAAGCCAAGTTCTTTGACCGCTTTTCAAACCACATAAACGAACGTCAGACCAAGGCGATAAAACGAGTCTTCAATGCCGGTCACGAAGGATTCAAAGGAGGATTGAGCGCCGAGAACTACATACGTATCGTCAAAACATCCGCATCGACAGCAACTAGGGATTTAAAGGATTTAGTCGATAAAGGAATATTGCTTAAAACAGGAGAACTGAAGAGTACAAGATATTGGCTTGCATTGGAAAAAATGTAGAAAATGCATACGTATTCTTGTGGCAACGGACAAAATCGCTATGTTTTAAAGTATCACGTTTTGTGATACCTAATCAGGCAAATGACCATAGCTAAACCTGTGCCGGTTCTCCCTCTTTTTTGTTTGAAATACTAATTGTAAGTGCAATCATAGGGCAATTCTTTTTCATGTGTTATCATCTGTTTTCAGATTATAACGGTTTAAAATCTTTTACTATATTCGGATATCTATGAAAGTGGAAGAATAGGCAAATCTGCATATCCAAAAGTACTATCCCTTGGTAGTTCCGCTATTCGGTTCGCTATTTTTTTTGCAGTAGTCATTACAATACAAAAATAACAAAATAGATTAAATGTCAAGTTTTTTGCGCAAAAAACTTGACATTTATAATGAAGTCATATTTCTAATCTTATTTGACAGCTATCCTCCTCTAATGGTTGACTACCTCAATAAAGCCAACATATATAGGTAATAGCTTATTTGACGGTTATTTGACGGTTATTTGACGGTTATTTGATAATCACCATAATAATCAGCTTGAAGATTACTTACGTCATATAATTCCATGTTCCTGCGGAAGTTGAAAAACCTTAGGGTTTCTCAACCTCCTCGAAACCGCACATAAAAGCATAAACCGCAGAAAAAGCGTTTTATGCCTTTATCTTGCCAACGCTCAAATATTGTCGCCGATTAAGCAATCTGCAAGGCAGGAAGATTATCAATAGCCTCATCTTGAAGTTTATTGATGAAGTTTAAATACTTCAAAGTACTTTTAGTGGAACTATGCCCCATGGCATCGGCAACGGTTTTTAGGTTTGCACCATTGATAAGTAGCAAACAAGCAAAAGTGTGCCGAGCACAGTAAAAGGTAATGTGTTTATTGATTTCCGCTCGTTTGACCCAGTAATCGATTGTGCCATTTAAACCATTGACACTGATGCTCTGAACATCGAATATAAAATCATCTTTCCGCTGTGGTGCGCCAAGGATAGCCAGAGCAGTTTGGTTTAATCGGTTATTGATTAGCTCACCAGTCTTTTTTCTATGGGCAATCAAACGGCTTTTGTTGATGTTGGCCCATGTCAACGCTCTGATTTCAGCAAAACCCAATGAAGTAAAACAGGCGAATAAGAAAGCTCGCTTTACTTCTGGAT
>CAYRZY010000111.1:5453-9944 GCA_964428855.1 uncultured Flavobacteriaceae bacterium | reverse complement strand
TGGTAAGTATTGGTACGTATTTAGGTGGCGTTTGGGCAAATGAATCTTGGGGTAGGTATTGGGGTTGGGATGCTAAAGAAACTTGGGCATTAGTAACCATACTGGTTTATGCATTTATATTACATATGCGTATTATTCCTAAATTATTTGGATTGTTTTCCTATAATGTTGCAACTATATTTGGCTTAGCTACCGTAATTATGACGTATTACGGGGTGAATTATTACTTATCTGGTTTACATTCTTACGCTACTGGAGATCCTGTACCCATACCTGGTTGGGTATATGTTGTTGTTGTTGTATTATTTGTTATTAGTATTTTGGCATATTTTAGAAAAAAGAAATTTAGTCTCACACCTTAATTTATAGTATTTATTTTCAGTATTTTAACTTGTTTAATTGTTATTATTATAGATACAATTAGCAAAATGAAAACTTTAAAATTATTGATTGTTGGAGCTGGGCCTGCGGGTATTTCTCTAGCTTCTGAAGCAAGATTAGCAAGAATTGAGGCCAAGGACATTCTTATGATAGATAAGGCGGAAACGCATTCTTGGGTTATTCGATCTCTCTACCCTGATAAAAAATTAGTAACTGCAAATTATAAAGGAATGCCTGCTGTATGTCATGGTGTTTTATCTTTACAAGACTCTTCTAAAGGAGAAACCATTAGTTATTTAGACGAAGCTATTACCAAAACTGAGGTCAATGTAAATTATAATGAAGAGGTTCTCAAAATAGAACCTATTGGATCTCCAAATAAGCCCTTATTTATTGTACATACAACCAAATATACTTATAAAACAAGAATAACTGTTATTGCTATTGGTATTTTTGGTAGGCCAAACAAACCTAGCTATAAATTACCTAGAAATCTAAGAGAAAGTATTCATTTTGATATTACAAGTTTTCAATCTGAAAATGAAAATATTCTTGTGGTTGGTGGTGGTGATTCTGCTTCAGAATTTTCTCAATATTTAATAGAAATGGGGAATACTATTACTTTATCTTATCGACGTAATGAATTTACAAGAATGAATTCTTTTAATAGTAATGCACTCCATAGACTTGAAGAAAATACACAAATAAAAATTTTACTTGATAGTACAATTGAAAAAATAGAAACCTCAACAGATAATAAACCTATCGTATATTTTAGTAAACCATTAAAACATATAGAATATGATCGTGTTGTATATGCTCTAGGGGGCAGTACACCTGTCAATTTTCTAAAATCTATTGGGATACTATTTGAAAATGAAACCCCTAATTTGGGTGTGAAAGGAGAAAGTACTATTGCAGGATTATTTGTAGCGGGAGATTTATTAGCGGGAAAAAAAGGCGGTTCTATTGCTCATGCATTTAACACATCTAAAAATATGATGGTTAAAATTTGTAAGCATTATTTAGAATGTGAAGTGCAATATTGACACTTATTTTACCAATACCCCATCTTCTAGTATTAATTTGTAGGTATAACCTGCTCCAAAATCTTTATTAAGCGTAACTTTAGCTTTAATGGTAATTTCTGTTCCTTCTGGAACATAAGATTGAGAGGTAATAACCAAATCATAATCATCATTTGTTCCATCTTTTAAATGAATCCAATTACGATCCATAATACCTGGATTAACTTTAACACACTTTCCGCTTAGTTGAACGGTTTTACCTTCATATTTTTTTTGGTTATTTACCAATTCTAAAATTTTTAAGGAACCTTTATGTTCAATGATTTTACCTAAATGAATCTGTTTATCCTTAGTTTGATTATTGCTGCTTTTATTATTAGTTAATTCCTGTGAATTACTAGAATGATTTTCAGCAACTAAATTTGAAACCAGATACACGGTATCAAAAACCTTATTGTATTCTTTACTTTCATAATTCGTTTTAAGTAAACCTCCTCTATAGTAGTATTTCATTCCTTTAGCTACATTTTGTTTTCTAGTTGCTACCCAATATTTTCGCTCTCCTTCATTTACATTAAGATATATATACTTTGATGTTGGTAGAACTTCATTCACAATAATAGCATGTAAATCATCGGTAAAAGATCCGCTTTCTGTAGGATTAACATTTACTCCAGAAGATTCTTCATTTGAAAATACTCCTGTACTTTCTGTACTGTTATTTTCTTCTGTAGAAGGTATAACCTTAGGGCTTTTCTTACATGAAAAAACAATTGTAAAAACAATTACAATTAGCGATACTCTCTTAATATTTATTACTGTTCGTTTCATCTGTTTCTATTTTTAATTCTTTTCTTTCTAAATCTCTTTGTTAGTTTTGTATATATTCTATAATTGTTGTCCAATCCCGTACTGCTATTTGAGTATTCTCCTGAAACACTAAAAGTTAACCCTCTAAGTATATCATAAGATAAATTTGCTCCATAATAACTTTGAGTTATTATTTTGTTATTAAGGTTTGGGTTACTTTTGATATAGTCATAATTAACCAACCTATAATAAAAATCTGTATACAATTTATGTTTAAAAAAATCTCTAGAATACCTTGCTGATAAAATATTGCTTTCTAAATAATTTGATGAATTGATATTATAATTCACAGAAACCCTTCCTCCAATACCTGGCACTTTTGTCAAACCTAAATATAGGTAAAAATTATCTGACTTATTGTCTCTATCGCTTTGAAATCTTTTACTATAACTAAGACCAACATTTACAATGTCTGTTGGTCTTAAATTTATTCTAGCACGTATCCCTTGCCTCGAAACATCATCATCTAATATACGCTCTATTTCTGTTTGAAATGTTTCATAATATAATATTCTTTTTCTTGAATCATAAGAAACAGTCGCATTAATCTGTTTATTAAACCGATAACGAACTGATGCATATAAATTGGTTAATCGGAACCGATTACTTATAGTCTCTTTTACTTTAGAATACCCATCCAACTCAACGGAAGAAAAAAGATATAGTTTTTTGAAAATAGTACTCGAATGTTGAAAATAGGCATACCTTCTATCCACATTTCCATTATTTTGTTGTTCTAGAACTCCTATCGTTGTTTCTGAATAGAAGTTTTTGGCTTTAGTCTTTCTACCATAATAAGCACCATATTCTACCAATTTTGAATTGAACCCAAAGTCGTAAAAATCGGGC
Source organism: uncultured Flavobacteriaceae bacterium (assembly GCA_964428855.1). Lineage (GTDB taxonomy): Bacteria > Bacteroidota > Bacteroidia > Flavobacteriales > Flavobacteriaceae > Aureibaculum. The sequence goes on along the minus strand of CAYRZY010000111.1, from coordinate 6,816 downwards.
CTAAAACCCCCTATTAATCCAATATAATTGTTGTTGAAATTTTTCTCTACTTGCAATCCATCAATTGCTCCTAACGAAGATGCTTTTGGGTTAATCTTCCTTCCAACTACAAAAGATAAGGTAGGATCTGCCTCATATTTTACTGATAGATCATATACTCGTAAAAAAGCTTCGCTAGTTCTTACTTTATCTATATTTTTCCAATAATTAATATAGGTTTCAAAAGAAAATTTTGAATTTTGAATACGTTCTGCATCTAACGAAAATCGAGCCGCTACTCGATGTCTATCCTCTCTTTTATCAGATAGTGTACTATAGCTAGACACTGAGAGCCTTCCTCTAAGTTCTGACCTATCTTCTGGATTAATTTTTTTCTTCTTTACTTTTGTACTTACTGCAGCCACTTTAGGTTTTTCTTTTTTAAGTACTTTTTTCTTCGTATTAGATCTAGAATTACGATAAGAAACTTCAGCACCTTTTGTTAAAGTGCAATTAAAAATTGAAGTACAAACAACCGAGCTTGTAGATTTGTTTTTAACTAACAAGCATGGCTTTCCTGCTACCTCTATGGTATCTCCTGCTTTAATTTGTTGCGTATTCTTAAACTTCACATAAATATTATTTGAAGTAATAAAAGATATATGACCTTTCAACGAAGGCTTTTCTTGCTGCCCTAACATAACCCAATTGACCCCTATCAAAAATGATAAGAAAACTAATGCTTTGTATTTCATATCATAATTAATCTTTACCGTCTGGATGACATTGATAACATGCAGAACTTACATACGTATAACTATTAACATCTTTGTGATCTTTGTCTGTTTCTGATTTTTTATGACATTTAAAGCATGAAAAATCTGAATAACTGTTAGCGTTCGTATGACAATCTGTGCAAGCATTCCATTCATCTTTGTGTTTACCACTATAAATTGGGAAGTATTGACCATCATGGTCAAAAGTTGCGGGTTTCCAACCTGGTCTGGTAGTATGACAAGCAACGCAATCGGTTGGGAAATTTGCTGCTTGGTGATTTGGATCGTTGGTATTATTATAATCATTTTGATGACAAGTAACACAGTCTGATGATGTATCACTATAATTTGCTGTTTTATGACATTCTGTACAGTCTTGAATATTATGACCTTGTGTTAAAGGGAAGAAATCATGACTGATAGTGGCGGGTTTCCAACCTGGATTTGTGGTATGACAACTTGCACAATCTGTAGAATAACCAACATTAGAGTGATTCGGATTGCTCGTCGCATTGTAATTATCTTGATGGCAAGTAACACAGTCTGATGATGTATCACTATAATTTGCTGTTTTATGACATTCTGTACAGTCTTGAATATTATGACCT
>CAYRZY010000111.1:0-5353 GCA_964428855.1 uncultured Flavobacteriaceae bacterium | reverse complement strand
TCGGATTGCTTGTTGCATTGTAATTATCTTGATGGCAGGTAACACAGTCTGATGAAGCATCTGCATAATTATCTGAAGTATGACACTCTTTACAATCCTGAATATTATGTCCCTGAGTTAATGGAAAATAATCATGATTGGAAAAATCTGCTGGAGACCATCCTGGATTCGTCGTATGACAATTGGTACAGTTTGTTGAAAATCCGTTACCTTGATGATCAGGATTCGTGGTGCTACTATAATCACTTTGATGGCAGGTAACACAGTCTGAAGAAGCATCAGAAAAATTACCTGTGGTATGACATTGCGAACAGTCTTGAATATCATGTCCTAAAGTTAAAGGAAAAAAATCATGATCTACAATTTGTGTATTCCAACCTGTAGCAAGAGGATCATGACACTCTACACAATCTTGAGAGAATCCTGCAGCTTGATGATTTGGAGTTTGTGTGCCTGCAAAATCGTTTTGATGACAATTAATACACTCATTCCCTATTTTGTCAAATCTCACATTGGTTTCTGATGTATGACATTCCAAACAATCTATATTATTATGAGAACCAATTAATGGAAAACCATTTTCTTCGTGTAATTCTGTTATATTATCTACCAACCAATTTTCAGTAGTATGACATCGCGTACAATCATTACCAACAGACATGGTGTGTACATCTTCATGACAAGAAATACAATCTGATGGAGCTTCATTAAAAACTAAAGTTTCATGACATGCTTTACAATCTGTTTGTTCATGAGCACCTTCCAAATTAAAATCTGTTTTTGCATCATGATCAAACTTTAAGGTATTGTAATTCATCTGCCAACTGCCCGAATTATGACATACTGCACAATTTTGCCTCAGTTTTTTTCCATGAGGAGATTGTGCAAGCATAGGAATAATTCCTAAAAAGATTATTATTATTGATGACAGTCTATACATTCAAATCTTTTAATTTTATAAATTATTTTACTTTTCCCCTCTACAACACTCACTTTATGACATTCTTTACATTCAATTTCTACATGACGTCCTTCTAATGGAAATTTGGTTGTGTTATGATCGAATTTTTTAGGAAACCAATCTTCTGTAATATGACACCGTGTACAATCGGTTACACCATTTATAGCAAAAGTGTCTTCATGTTTATTTTCATGGCATGCAATACATTTGGTATCTAAGCCTTTAAATTTTTGATTAACGAGTTTGTAATTTTCTCCTTTTTTATAATGGCAAGAGCTACAAGCGACATTGATATGCTTCCCAGTAAGTGTCCAATCTGTAGTGTTGTGATCGAAATTTACTACCGACCATGATTCGTTAACATGACAACTTTTACAGTCTTGTTTTGGGTAATATTTTTCACTAATAAACCCTTTATGATTATCCTTATGGCAATCTATACAAGTTGATCCTAAATTTCTAAATGTCCAACGTTTATCATCTTCACTAATATGGCAGGCATTACATGGCGTTGCAAAATGTGCTCCTTTTAATGGAAATGAAGTGCTTTGATGCTGTTCAATGGTGTACAAACTATAGTCAAACCCTTTTTCTAAAGAATGGCATTCTACACAATCTGGACTAACATTATTTTCTTTAAATTCTCCTTTATGGTAATCTTTATGACAGTTAGTACAAGCTGTAAAATCTATTGGCGTTGAATATCTTTTTTTATGACATTGTTTACAGTCTACATCAATATGTTTTCCCTTTAAAGGATAATCGGTTACACTATGATCGAAAAAATCCATCTTTTTTAAGGATAAAAAACTACTTTCTTTATGACATTTTGCACAGTTTTCACCATATTTACCTTCATGTTGATCTTCATGACAGGCAATACAGTTTTTCTCATCTGTAGGCTTCTTATCCTGAAAAACTAAAGTTGCGTTACTTGTTCTTTTATGACAACTAAAACAATTTATCTTTTTATGCTTCCCTTTTAATACAAAGCCAGTAACTTTATGATTAAACTTTCCTCTACCAATAAATGTAGAGAACGATTTTTCAGTATGACATTGCAAACATTTTCCTTCAATTTGATGCTTATGCGGATCGTCATGACACTCAACACAATCGTTAAAAGCAACATCTGCAAATTTTTGAAAATCTTTACCATTTCTCTTTGTTTTTTTATGACATTCCTTGCACTCTACATCAATATGTTTTCCTTTTAGCGTATAGTCTGCCTTATCATGATCAAAATTTGGAGCTTTTTCAAATGTTTTCATATCATGACATTTCTTACAATCATTATCTAATGTTTTTTGATGGTAATCTTCATGGCAGGAAAGGCATTTATCCACCAATCCTAAAAAGGTATTTTTTCTTTTTTTAAGCTCTCTATCTTGAATATATTCAGAAACATGACATTTTTTACAATCAATCTCATCGTGTTTTCCTTCTAATTTATATCCTGCATCATTATGATTAAAGGTATCTTCATTAAAACGAGCCATATCAAATTTACGGCCATGATGTTCACTATGACAGTCAAAACAATCTTTGTTTTTCACCTTAGAACTGGCATGAAACCCTCGTTTTTTCTTTGTTAAATCTTGTATTTCTTCATGACAGTCTAAACATTTTACATTGGATACTTTTTTACCTAAATCATGGCACAAGGTACACTTGCTCATCCCTTCTAAATCGGCATGAGCTTGAGATAAATCGCCTGGCGATATTTGGCTATAGCTATTAATTACTAGCATTAAAAAAATAAAATTTATATATGTTTTAATCGTATTCAATTGTTATCCATGTTTTTTCATAATGTATCCAAACCTTTTTTTGATTTCTATACCGGCATTTTGTAAAAATTTTGTTGGCATCTCTCCTCCAGCAAAAATATAGACCAAATCGTTTGTTATTTTTCTCGGTTGATTTTCACCTTCTACTTGAATTGTAATAAAATCATCTTCAATTGTAACTAAATTAGAATTAAATAAGGCTGTAATAGATTTATTTGCTATTGCTTGCTCAATTTTTTCTTTATTCTTTGGTTTTATTCTTGAGAATTGATCCTTTCTATAAGACAATATCACTTCATTTGTATCCATTAATAACATTGCCGACTCTATAGCTGAATCTCCACCACCAACAACAACTATTTTTTGACTGGAAATACGTTCTGGTTCTAATAGCCGATAGGCTACTTTTTGAGAATTTTCTCCTGGTACATTTAGCTTTCTAGGGCTCCCTCTTCTTCCAATGGCCAACAATACATTATTGGCTATATATTCTTCACCAGTAGCTGTTGTTATCTTAAAAACATCATACTTTATTGGTGTTATACTTTCTACTTTTGTATTTTCAATTATTTCGATATCATGTTCTAAAATAACTTTATTCCATAACTGTAACAATTCATCTTTAGAGGTGTCATAAAGTTTCGCTTTACCATATAAAGGTAAATTCATAGGAGAAGTCATCACAATTTTTGCCCTTGGAAAAGTATAAACTGTACCACCTAAAGAATCTTGCTCTAAAGTAACTGTAGATAAACCATGCTGTTTTGCAGCAAGGGTAGCCGATATACCTGCGGGACCCGCTCCAACTATAACAACATCAATAACATTCTCTTTTGATTGTTTTTTATTTTTTAGAATATTTTCCATTGCTTGTTGCCCTTGCTCAACACTATTCTTAATCAAACCCATACCCCCAAGTTCACCAGCAATATAAATACCTTTAGTATTGGTTTCAAAATTCTGATTTACATGTGGCAACTCTACTCCCCTTTTTTCCGTACCAATACGTAAGGTAATAGCCTCTACAGGACATGCGTGAAAGCAGGCACCATGACCAATACAATTTGATGTATTGATAACGGTTGCAATACCATCTACAATACCTAAAATATCTTTCTCGGGACATTCTTTTATACAAGCGGCAACACCAATACATGCATTTAAATCAATATGTGGATATAAAGAAATTGGCTCAAATAAACCTTCCTCTTTAGCTTTTGCGACTTTTTTTATAGTCTCTTTCGAAGTTTTAACTTGCTTATTTACATAAAAATAAATGGTAATAAGACAGAGCAGAAAAACTGTTCCGTATATTAGTATTTGCTCAATTGCTACTTCTCCCATTTTAAAAGATCCATTTATATCCAAAAGCTACTGTAACAGCAACATGAATAATTACAATAACCAACATTATTAAAGCAAAAGGCATATGAGCAACATGCCAATATTTAAATAATTGTTGCATTTTTTCTAATCGTGCAATTTTTTTAGAAAGAACTTTCTCTTCTTTAACTGTTTTAAGTAAAGAAGCTTGTTCTTTTTTGGGTAGTTTATTTTTTTTAAGAACTGCTTTAAGATCCTTTATTGATGTTTGTTTATTTTTAAAATCATCATTAGAATAACTTAAGAAAAGTTGTACAGCACTCGGTTCTAATTTATATTTATTTCCAAGTACATTGGTTAAATCTTTTTTTAGATTTATCACTTCTTCTAAGCTTAATGCTCTACCTTCTATGGTACGAGGTATTTGTATATAAATAAAACGTCCTGCAACACCACTTAGTACAACGGCTACCATACTCCAAAAGGCAACAGAAACAATGCCTCCAAATTTAAAAGTGGTATGAAATAGGATAAGAATAGGCCCCAAGGTACATAAGAAAATATGAAATTCTAATAAGTATTTTAATCGAATGTATTTTGCTAAAAAATTATAACGCTTTCGTGCAATATAAATTGAAACTCCAAAAACAATCATTGCGGTTCCTATAACACCTAATCCTTGACCATAAAGTCCACTTGGCTTAAACCAATTGTGCTTTGCATGATAAAAACGCTCTTCTATAGGTAATTCATAATAAGAATAACCTGTATAAAACAAATAAATGGTTGTAATTACTGTAATTGCAACCATTATTAAAATAAATATTTTGTGTACTAACTTTTTCAAATTATCAATCAATTATTTTATAAACACCTCTTGTTCTTATATATAACGTAAATATTTTGTGGAAATTCTATCTACATCTCTTGTTAATTATTGTAGATATACATTTTACAACAATGCATAACATTTTAAGCAATAACAACTTCAACATAGTTATCCCTGAAAAAATATGCTGTTTTATTAAAAACCCTTCCTTAAAACCAAGGTATTCATACAGCGTAAATCATTTACGGTTTTTAATGGCTCTATAAGTAACAATAGTGTTTTTACTCCTTTTCAAGACTAATATTAGACGCTTTTCATAATATTTTTAAAACAGGTACCTTTCAGCAAACATAATTTTAAACATATCTGACTAAAAAATATTTATTTCATCCAATTTACAAGCCAAATAATCTTGGTAAAATCATAGAAATCTCAGGAATATAAACAATC
>CAYRZY010000110.1:0-9961 GCA_964428855.1 uncultured Flavobacteriaceae bacterium | reverse complement strand
GAACACTGAACACTGAACACTGAACACTGAACACTGAACACTGAACACTGAACATAAAAAAAAATGAAAGAAAAGATATTAATTATAGGTACAGGTTATGTAGGCTTGGTGAGCGGAACATGTTTTGCCGAAATGGGTTATAATGTGGTTTGGATAGATATAGATACAGCTAAAATTGAGGGTTTAAAGAATGGGGTAATTCCAATCTTTGAACCAGGGCTAAGTCAACTAGTCATTAATAATACGCAATCAAAAAATTTAGAATTTTCTACACAACTTTCAGATGAAATAAATGATGCGTATCTTATTTTTATAGCGGTTGGCACGCCTATGGGAGATGATGGTTCTGCTGATTTACAATATGTAGTGAAGGTGGCAGAGCAGATAGGACAATTGATGACAAAGCCATTGATTGTAGTTGATAAATCAACTGTGCCTGTGGGTACTGCTGATTTGGTTAGAAAAACCATTCAAGAAGAGCTAGATAAAAGGAGTTTGAAAATCGAATTTGATGTAGTCTCTAATCCTGAGTTTTTAAAAGAAGGTGATGCGATTAATGATTTCATGAAACCTGACAGGGTTGTTATAGGTGCCAACACTGAAAAATCTATTTCAGTTATGAAGGAGCTGTATAATCCTTTTTTGCAAAGTAACAATCAGTTTATCAGTATGGATATTCGTTCTGCTGAAATGACTAAGTATGCTGCCAATGCCATGTTGGCAACCAAAATATCCTTTATGAATGAGATTGCTAATATTTGTGAACTGGTTGGGGCTGATGTAAATATGGTGAAGAATGGAATCGGATCTGACTCACGTATTGGTTATAGTTTTATCAATCCTGGGAGTGGTTATGGGGGGTCTTGTTTTCCCAAAGACGTCCAGGCTTTGTATAAAATTGCTATAGAAAACAATTACAATCCACAATTGATAAAATCAGTAGAAACTGTAAATAACAATCAGAAATTAGTTATTGCAAAAAAAGTGATTAACAGGTTTGGTGAAGACTTAACAGGAAAGACATTTGCCATTTGGGGCTTAGCTTTTAAGCCAGGTACAGATGATATGCGAGAAGCACCAGCTATCTATATCATTAAAGAATTGATGAAAAGAGGAGCGAAAATAAATGCATATGACCCCAAAGCTATAAATGAAGCAAAGCATTTTTATTTGAAAGATATTGACGTAAATTATTGTGAAAATAAATACGAAGTTTTAGATAATGCAGATGCATTATTACTACTAACTGAGTGGAAAGAATTTCGTTCACCAAATTTTGATAAAATAGCGAATAGTTTAAAAAATCCTATTATCTTTGATGGCAGAAATCAATACAGTGTTTTTAATCTTAAAGAAAAAGGTTTTGAATATTTTCAGATAGGAAAAAGATAATTTTGTCATTCCTGTCCAGAAATTTCGGGAGTAAGAATTCAGTTGTGCATTTAATAGCAAAAGAAAAGTAAATTTTAAATGCTTTTATTAATTGATTTCGAAACTATTTATTAATCTCTCTCTCTTGAGAGAGGTGGGGGTGTGTTCTACTCTGATAGAATTAATATAAAAGGAGAATATGAATAAAGGTAAAGTTTTAGTTACCGGTGTGGCAGGAAAAGAAATATACTAGACTTATGATGTGGATTAAGAAGAGTTAAGATAGGATGATTGTCCCCTTGAGGGGACTTTAGGGGTGTTTTATAAAAATATAAATGGAGATAATGAATAAAAGTAAAGTATTAGTAACGGGAGCAGCAGGGTTTATAGGCCATCATTTATCAAAATTATTAGTTAAAAATGGATATGAAGTTGTTGGTATTGATAATATCAATGATTATTATGATCAAAATTTAAAAAAAGCAAGATTAACTGATTTAGGAATTGACATTTCTGAAATTGAAAATGACAAACCTTTAGTAGGCGATATTACATTTGTGAAATTAGACATGAAAAATGCTGCAAATGTGATGGAATTGTTTAAAAAAGAAAGGTTTGATTATGTTGTAAACTTGGCAGCCCAAGCTGGGGTTCGTTATTCTTTAGAAAATCCTCAAACCTATATAGACAATAATATTACAGGGTTTTTAAATATTTTAGAAGGCTGTAGAAATTATCCAGTAAAACATTTACTTTATGCTTCAACAAGTTCTATTTATGGCTTAAATGAAAACATTCCTTTTTCTACTAGTGATCATACAGATCACCCGTTAGCTATCTATGCGGCGAGTAAAAAAGCCAATGAAATGATGGCTCATTCTTATGCCCATTTATTTAATATACCAAGTACTGGTTTACGTTTTTTTACAGTATATGGACCATGGGGTCGACCAGATATGGCTATGCATATTTTTGCCAAAGCCATCGTAGAAGACAAAGAATTTGAAGTCTTTAACCATGGTAAAATGAGTAGAGATTTTACCTATGTAGGTGATATTGTTGAAGGTATTAAGCGTTTACTTCCAAAGCCACCAATAGCTAATAATCCCAAATTTAATCCAAACTCACCAGATCCTTCAGTGAGTTCAGCACCTTATCATATATTTAATATTGGTAGTAATAGCCCCGTAGAATTGATGGATTATGTACATGAAATTGAGGATGCGTTAGGTAAAAAAGGAAAAATTGTCTTTAAACCTATGCAACCTGGTGATGTTTCAACTACCTATGCAAATGTAGAGAGTTTATTTGATTATATAGATTACAAACCATCTACACCTCTTAAAATAGGTGTTAAAGCTTTTATAGATAAATTTTTGGAGTTAAATTATTAAAGTACAAGAGTCGCAAATACATTTTATTAAATATTCTAAAATTTAGTTTTTAATTACATCAAAATTATTTTTGAGTAACTAATTATTATTGATTATCTTCCTAAATAATAGCTAATTTTTGTGTTAATTAAATTGTTAGTTTTCTTATGATTGCTTTACTATTTTTCCCTATAATAAAGTTATATTTGTAGTATGATATTGATTAATTCAGTGTGTTTATTGGGACTGACAATAGCGGAGCTTTGCTTGGTTAGTAAATTCTAAAGTTTTTGATTCTTATAGAAGTTTTTTTCTGTATAACAGTAATAATAGAATAAATAGTTAATGATTAAAATATTAGTAACAGGAGCAAAAGGACAATTAGGATTAGAGATAAACGAAGTTGCTAAAAGTTTAGTAGATTATTCTTTTGATTTTGTAGACTCTAAATCTCTTAATATTTCTTTAAAACCAGATGTAGTCAATTATTTTAAGAATAATAATTATGATTATTGTATCAACTGTGCAGCGTATACTGCTGTTGATAAATGTGAAGATGAGAAAGGGCAATCTGAATTAGTGAATTATAAAGGAGTATCTATTATAGCTGATGCATGTAAAAATTTTAATGTTGTTTTAATTCATATTTCAACAGATTTTGTGTTTGATGGGAAGAAGAACGAAGCATATATAGAGGTAGATAAAACAAACCCAATAAATTTTTATGGAGCTTCTAAGTTAAAAGGAGAATTGGCAGTTCAAGATCAACTACAAAAATATTTTATTATAAGGACTTCTTGGTTGTATTCTATTTTTGGAAATAATTTTGTAAAGACAATGTTAAAATTGTCTGAAAGTAGAACTACATTAAGTATTATTGATGATCAAATAGGAACGCCAACCTATGCAAGAGATTTAGCCAGAATAATTTTAAAAATTATTGAGGATAAAAACTCCAATTTTGGAATTTATCATTATAGTAATGAAGGACTGGCAAGTTGGTATGATTTTGCTAAAATGATTTTTGAGTATTCAAATATAGAAATGAATGTTTTACCGATAGCAACAGAACAGTATCCTTTACCAGCTGTAAGACCTAAATTTTCAGTATTGAATAAAAATAAAATAAAAAAAAGTTTAAATATTACAATTCCTCATTGGACTGAGGGTTTAAAAGATTGTTTAAAAAAGATAAATAACTAATATGTTAGATTTAAATAATAAAGCAGTATTGATTACTGGCGGTACAGGTTCTTTCGGAAAAATGTTCACGAAAATTATTTTGACCAAATATCCCAAAATAAAGCGTTTGGTTATTCTGTCAAGAGATGAACAAAAACATTTTAATATGGGAATGGAATTCCCAGAGAGTAAATACCGAGCAATTCGTTATTTTATTGGAGATGTTAGAGATAAGAAAAGGCTGGTTAGGGCTTTTGAAGGAATTGATATTGTGATACATGCTGCAGCAATGAAACATGTACATTTGGCAGAATACAACCCAATGGAATGTGTTAAAACTAATGTGCTGGGAGCTGAAAATGTTATAGAAGCTGCCTTTGAAGCAAATGTAAAAACAGTAGTGGCACTTTCTACTGATAAAGCAGCAGCACCAATAAATTTATATGGAGCAACAAAACTAACTTCTGACAAATTGTTTATTGCAGCGAATAATATTAGAGGAAGTAGAGAAGTTAAGTTTTCAGTTGTTCGTTATGGTAATGTAATGGGGTCAAATGGTTCGGTAATGCCCTTTTTTCTTAAGAAAAGAAAAGAAGGGATTTTACCAATTACTGATAAAAGAATGACGCGTTTTAATATTTCTTTAGAAGATGGTTGCGAAATGGTTTTCCATGCTATAGATCAAGCTTGGGGAGGTGAAATATTTGTACCTAAAATACCTTCATATAAAATTGTAGATGTAGCCACGGCCATTTGTCCTAAATGTGAGCAAAAAGAAGTAGGGATTAGACCTGGAGAAAAAATTCATGAAGAAATGATTACAGCTTCTGATTCATTTACTACGTATGATTTAGGGAAGTATTATGCAATTTTACCACAAAACCCAGTTTTTGATTTAAATAATTATATAAAACACTTTAATGCTACACCTGTAAGCCAAGGTTTTAATTATAATTCAGGTGAAAATGAAGAATGGGAAACAGTTGAGAGTTTACGAGAATTGATAAAAACGTATGTTGATCCAAATTTTATCATTTAATGAAATCTATACCTTACGGAAAACAACACATTACAGAACAAGATATAGCTGAAGTCGTTTTAGCATTAAAGGCTGATTTTTTAACTCAAGGGCCTCGTATTGCTGAATTTGAAATAAATTTTGCCAATTATATTGGTGCAAAATACGCCGTTGCAGTTTCAAATGGAACAGCTGCCTTGCATTTATGTAATATGGCTCTAAATGTAAAAAAAGGAGATAAGGTAATTACGACACCAATTACTTTTGCTGCGAGTGCTAACTCTGTTTTGTATTGCAATGGCGAAGTTGATTTTGTAGATATTAATTCTGAAACCTATACTATTGATTTAGATAAGCTAGAAGAAAAATTAAGGAATGTACCACGAGGAACTTATAAAGGTGTTATTCCTGTAGATTTTGCAGGATACCCAGTAGATACTGAGCGGTTAAGAAAAATCGCAGATGAATATAAGTTGTGGATAATTGAAGATGCTTGTCATGCTCCAGGAGGGTATTTTATGAATTCAAAGAATATTGCTCAAAAATGCGGTAATGGACAGTATTCAGATTTAAGTATTTTTTCATTTCATCCAGTGAAACATATAGCATCTGGTGAAGGAGGGATGATTACTACCAATGACAACGTTTTATATAAAAAATTATTAATGTTACGTACGCATGGTATTACCAAAGAAAATCTAAAATATGATTTTCCAGAACCTAATAAACAAGGTGCTTGGTATTACGAAATGCAAGATTTAGGTTATAATTATCGTATTACAGATATACAGGCTGCTTTAGGGAATAGTCAGTTAAAAAATGCTGATAAAGGATTGTTAAGACGGCAAGAGATTGCTAATAAATATAGAAAAGTTTTTGATAAGTTAAGTATTAAGTGTCAAAAATATGATGGCAATCATTTTAATGCTCACCATCTTTTTGTCATAGAAGTAGAAAACAGAAAAGAATTGTATGAATTTTTAAGGCAGAATAATATTTATGCACAAGTGCATTATATACCTGTACATCTATTGAATTATTATAAACAATTTGGTTGGAAAGAAGGTGATTTTCCTAATGCAGAGAATTATTACAAGCATTGTATTAGCTTACCTATGTACCCTTCTTTAACAGACAAAGAACAAGATTTTGTAATTAAGAAAGTGATTGAATTTATTGGAAAACAATTTTCAAAATAAAAGATAGGTATTAGGATATGCTGTTCAATTCAATAGATTTTGCTATATTCTTGCCTATTGTTTTTATTCTTTATTGGTTTGTAACAAATAAAAATCTTAAGTATCAAAATTTTTTAATAGTTGTTTCTAGCTACATATTTTATGGAATGTGGGATTGGCGATTTTTATCATTAATCTTTTTTAGTACAATTGTTGATTTTTCTATTGGATTAAGTCTATCAAAACAAGAAAATATACAAAAAAGAAAAACGCTACTTTGGGTAAGTGTTTTAGTGAACCTAGGCTTTTTAGGTTTTTTTAAATATTATAATTTTTTCCTTGACAATTTTATTTCTACTTTTTCTTTTTTTGGTACTGAGATAAAAGAAAATTCATTAAACATAATTTTACCAGTTGGGATTAGTTTTTATACTTTCCAAACTTTAAGTTATACTATTGATATATATAAACGAAAATTAGAGCCTACAAATAATTTTATAACTTTTGCTGCTTTTGTAAGTTTTTTTCCTCAATTGGTTGCAGGACCAATTGAAAGAGCTACAAATTTATTGCCACAATTTTATAGAAAAAGAACTTTTGATTATTCTAAAGCTGTAGATGGTGTTCGGCAAATTCTCTGGGGGTTGTTTAAAAAAGTAGTTATTGCAGATAATTGTGCAACCTTAGCAAATGATATATTTTCGAATTATTCAGATTATTCTGGAAGCACCCTCTTCTTAGGAGCATTTTTCTTTGCTTTTCAAATATATGGTGATTTTTCAGGGTATTCAGATATTGCAATCGGTACTTCTAGATTGTTTGGTTTTAATTTAAAGCAGAATTTTGCATTTCCTTATTTTTCTCGTGATATTGCAGAATTTTGGAGAAGGTGGCATATATCCTTATCTACATGGTTTAGAGATTATTTGTATATCCCACTAGGAGGCAGTAGAGGTAGTAGGTGGATGAAGGTTAGAAATACGTTTATTATTTTTATTGTAAGCGGGTTTTGGCATGGAGCAAACTGGACATTTATAGTTTGGGGCTTTTTAAATGCTTTGTATTTTTTACCATTACTATTATTGAAAAGAAACAGATTAAATACGGGTGTAGTTGCAGCAAGTAGTACTCTTCCTTCATTAAAAGAATTTTCAAGCATCTTTATAACATTTCTTCTAACTGTTTTGGCATGGGTTTATTTTAGATCTGATAATATTTTTATGGCAAATTCCTATATTATGAAAATTTTCAGCAAGTCATTTTTTACTATTCCAGATCGATATTCGATACCTACCATAGTATTAATTTTAATTTTTATTAGTATTGAATGGTTTGGGAGAAGGAGTAAATTTGCAATCGAATCTATTTTTTCTAAATACTCTTTATTAGTGCGTTGGATGTTTTATATATTAATTATAATAACAATTATTTCATTTTCAGGTGAAAAACAAGAATTTATTTATTTTCAATTCTAATGTTATGAAACAATTTATTATTAAAACAACACTATTCTTAACCCTACTATCAATAGTAACCTTAGTATTAAGTAAATATGATAATTTAGATAAAATGGTAACTAATAATAACAATATAATTAGTCTACAACAAAAATCAAAGTTTGACTCTCTTGACATTCTTTTTGTAGGTAATTCTTATTGTTATTCAGGAATTATGCCTTCTCTTTTTGATAAGAATAATATAAAAACTTATAATTTAGGAATAGCTACTGCAGGGCCGTATTTCTATGAAATAATAATAAATGACTATTTAGAGTTTGTTAAATCAAAACCTAAGTCAATATTTATATTAACTTCACCAATAACCTTCTCTAGTCAAGCTGATAATTTTAAGGTTTACCCTATTCATAGATATTTGGAAAGACCAATATCAACTGAAAAAATTATTACTCAGTATGATCTTGAGTTACAATATTTTGATTTTTTAATGAAAAGTGTAAAAAAAGGTGTGCATAATCTTTTCAATTGGAAGAAAGAAACAAAACAGAACGAATTGATTAAATCTAAAGGGTTTTTAGCTTCGTCAGTTTCCAACAACGATAAAACAACTCGTAACTCTAGACATTTATATTTACCTTTAAAGAATGAAATATTCAATCAAATGAAATTTGAATATATGATTAAATATTCAAATAAATTGCAAAAATTGGGTATAGAAATAGTTTATTATGAATTACCTACAAATATGCTTGATGAATATTTTAGTGAAGCTTATTTAAAGTCTTACAAAATAGCATTAAAAAAATTAAAGTCAAAGTATAAGTATGTTCCAAACAATTTGAGTTTAAAGAATAAATATTTTAGAAATATTGACCATTTAAACACAGTAGGAGCTAGGATAGTAACTCATAATTTAATTGATAGAATTGCTAAAAATGATATTATAGCTAAAGAGTGAATAAGAAACACATAATCTACATGAAAATAGACAATATATGATATATAATATAATTGAAGTAGCGAATACCCATGGAGGAAGTTTTGATTATCTTAAATCTTTAGTGGAAGAATTTAAAGACTTCAATCAGAATACAGGAATCAAATTTCAACCATTCAAGTACGATGAAATTGCACTTCCAGATTTTTCATGGTATTCTGTATATAAAGAGCTGTTTTTTACTCATGATCAATGGACGCAAATAATTAATAATTCCGCTGCTCATAAAGATGTTTGGATTGATGTTTTTGATGGTTATAGTATTGAAGTAATCAAAAATAATTTTGATAAAATTTATGGATTCAAACTTCAAGCTTCAATTTTATTAAACAAAAATATATTAAATGCTTTATCAGAGCTTGATTTAGAAAACAAAAAGATAATATTAAATGTTAGCGGATTTGAAATCGATGAAATTAAGGAAGTACTTATAAAGTTTAATGATTTAATGAAGGGTGCTGAAATTTTATTGCAAATTGGTTTTCAAGGTTACCCTACCAAATTGGAAGATTCTGGTTTAGTTAAAATTCAAGAAATCCAAAATAATTTCAAGAATCAATTAGTTTTCGCTGACCATATAGATGCTAATGATGAAGATTCGCTTTGGCTTCCTGTTTTTGCAGCCACATTAGGAATTAGCATGATTGAAAAACATGTAATGCATAGCACATTAAAAACAAAATACGACCATTATTCTTCATTGTCAGTTGATAAATATAAAAGATATATTTTGAATTTAAAACGATATTCAGCATTAGTTCAAAAAGAATTTATAACTCCTGAAGAAATAATGTATTTAGAGAAAAGCCAGCAAATACCCGTATTGAATAAAAATAAAAGTAAAGGAGATTTGTTGTCTTGGGATGATTTTGATTTTAAAAGAACAGATGAAAAAGGACTAAATACTTCGCAGCTAGAGAAATGTATTTTAAACAAAAATATTTTAGCTACGAATAAGAGTGTTAATAACACAATTTTTAAAGAAGATCTTAAAAAAGCAACGATAGCAACTATAATTGCAGTAAGGTTAAAATCATCAAGATTAAAAAAGAAAGCACTTAAAAGAATTGGAAATTTAACTTCGATTGAATATTGTGTTAAAAATAGTTTAAAGTTTGAAAATATTAATCATACTATTGTTGCAACTTCCAACTTAGAAAGTGATAAAGAATTAGAAAATTATACTTACAATGACAGTGTAATTTTTCATAAAGGAGATCCAGATGATGTGATTAAAAGATATTTAGATATAATCAGAGAATTAAAAATAAATATTATTGTGAGAATAACTGGTGATATGCCTTTTGTTTCAAATGATATTTTGCAAGTTTTGTTAAAATCACATTTTGATACTGGTGCAGATTATACAGTTGCCAATGCAGCAG
>CAYRZY010000109.1:0-10059 GCA_964428855.1 uncultured Flavobacteriaceae bacterium | reverse complement strand
ATATGGAACTAATATTAAAAGCAATTTTCCTTATCTCATTTAAACATTCAGGCATGGAATCATCTCTTAGCAAGATTCCGTATAGAGCTTTCAAGATTCTATTTTGGAAAGAGTTTTTATCACTTCCAATTGGCTTAAATGTTTTGTTTAAAAGAATTATTGATTTTAAGTAAACTTCATATAATTCAATTGTTAAGGGAGATTCTAAAAGGTAAGTATCAAGTAAACTTAATACCTTTTCATATTCAGCATTAGTATAATAATCTAAGGCCATAAGCCTGTTCAAATCAGTTTCTTGTGCTTTAAAATCAAATTGAAAACTAGTGTCAATCAAAAGTCTAAGTTTGTCAATATTAAAATCTTGTATTTTTTTTGACAAGTAATAAATTCTACTATCCAAAAACCCTTTTTTATCCTTATCGTTTTCGAGTACAGATAATTGTAGGATTCTAATAAGAGAAATGTATTTATCTATAATTGAATGATATCCTTCAATCGCTAAAAAATCGGGAAATAATGTCTGCTGTTCAACTTCTAAAAAATTAAGTTTGAAGTTGTAGTAATGCAAATCGACCTGATTGTCTGATTCAATATATCTAAATAATAATCTAGCTAAAGAAATATTATATTGATTTACAGATAGTTCTTTTTCAGCTTTAAGGCTGAAAAAATGAGAAAAACGTTTAATAAACCATTTTTTATTTTTTTCATTAATGTCATTAAGAAATTTGGTGTTTTCCTTGAGCCCTTTTTCTATCTCTATAAGTATAAACCTTTGTTCAATCCCCCAAAGGGAAATGCATACTTCTTTCTCAATTTTATCGAGAATAAGATTTGCCTTTTGATAATCACCAACTACCAAGGCTTTTTCATATTCAGTCTTTTTATTGATAAAAACCTGAAGCTCTTTACTATATTTTCTAATTGCTAATAAAGACCAATTAATTTCTTTTTCAAATGCGTCCTTCCCTTCTCCATATAACACTTTGGAATCACCTAATTCATTGATACTTAATGGCAATGAGCATCCATAAATATGGTCATTGATAGTTTTGTTCTTATCCCCTAGATTATCTACAATATAGCAAATATCCGAATAATCATACTTATACTTTAGTTTAAGAAATGAAACATAAGGATTTTTATCTTTTTCAAACAAATCTACTTTAAACTGTCTTAAAAGTATATCATTAAAATCTATCATCTAATAATCTATAAATGGGTTGAAATAAATGCACTCTTTTACAATTTTTAGTTTGCGAGTCAGCCAGTAAAAATTTGTTAAATTATATAAGTATTCAAACAAAACAGAGCTTTTATGGATAAAAATTAAGAGTGTTTTACAAATGTACCTGATTTTTTTGATTCTATATTTTCTTATTTTTTAAATTTTTTGTTTTATTCATTTTTCGTTGTTTAAGATTAATTCAACTTGGTCAAAATAAACATTTGCAAGAGTTACGTTTTTTAAAGATTTATGATAACGTTTAATGTTATAATACCTTTCAAATTCTTCCAAACTAGTCTTTAGTTGATTGGGGCTAAAGTATTTTTGCAATTTCACCACTTTTTTCATAGAACGATAATCTCCTTCAATTTTGCCCTGCGTTTGGAGGATATAATGGACGACCTCTTACATGAATAATGTTTTTATCTTCTAAATAATCAGCCAAATCGTTTGAGATATAGCAATTTGCGTAATATAACTACATAAATAGGATTATATATAAACTACTTACAGATAATATTTCTAAAAAAAAATCTAGATCAGTTACAAAAGTAATAAGCATATCCTTTTCTATTTCACAGACAAACCCCACCACGCCCCAGACAAGCACTACAACACGCTAACAACCAACGATTCAAACCCATAATTTCGGAGCATTATTCAATTAAAACAAAAAATTATGGACAAAAAATTATCAGGGGAAACCCTATTAGTTGTTGAAGAAAAAGAACAAGGAAAACAAAGTGTAAAAGCTGTAACAGGTAAACAAGACAAAAATGGCAACCCTAAAACTGTTTTGCCCAAAGAAGCAAACAACCCGACCTTCCTGAAAATTGACAAACATGCCAATGTATTGGAAAATTTCTTCTCCAACTTTATCCGACAAAGCAAAAATCCCACTCGCTTTACTTTTTTCAAAGTACCCACTAATGGTATTGAACAGGTAGCAACAGTAATTAGTGACATCCTTAAAAACGGCTATAAATCCGGTAAAGAATTACTGGATGAATACCGAGTAAAACCAGAAGATTATCTAAATAAACAAAAGAAAGAACAGTCATCAGAAGATCAGCCTGTCAAACAGGAAGAAAAAGAGACGAATCAAGCATCCAATCAAACGGATAAGAAAACAGCTATTGCTGAAAGTGAAGTGGATTGGGATAGCCTAAAAAAAGTGGGGATTAGCAAAGAGATGTTACAACAGCGCAAATGTCTGAGCACCATGCTTAACTATGGAAAATCCCCATTACTTCCTGTTGAGATGGATTTAGAAGGTGTGAAAATAGAAACGGAAGCCCGTTTGGCATTCAGAAAAGGCCAGGACGGCAAAGTGACATTGTCCGTTCACGGTGTACGCCAACAACCTGAACTTGACAAACCGTTTTACGGACACAAATTCACCGATGACGAAAAAAAAGCACTGGCAGATACTGGGAATATGGGTAAGGTTTTGGATATGAAAAAAAATGATGGTTCCATACTCCCTGTTTATGTTAGTGTTGACAAACTCACCAATGAAATTGTTGCCTTACGAGCTGATAAAGTAAAAATACCTAACGAAATAAAAGGGGTGAAACTGGATGATAAGCAAAAACAACAATTAGAGGAAGGTAAGGCAGTTTTTGTGGAAGGGATGACTGCAAAAAGTGGCAAAGAATTTTCTGCCCACCTTCAGGTAAATGCCAACAGACGCGGGTTGGAATTTATCTTTGATAACCATACACTGCAAAACCAACAAAAAGGGCAAGACATCCGTATTCCTACCAAACTTGGTGGTGTGGAACTGACCAAACAACAACAAGACGACTTAAAAGGTGAAAAAACCATCTATGTAAAAGGATTGACCGATAAGAAAGGTCAGAGCTACAACGCCTATATCAAAGTAAATACTAAAAAAGGCAAACTGGACTTTTTTAAATGGAATCCGGATAAGGCTCAGAAGAAAACACCGGACAATGCCCATAAAATACAGGAAGCTGTCAACTCACAAGGTAAAACCAATGAAGCTACCAAAAAGGTAAAAGAACCTTTAAAACAAGGGCAGTCACAAGCTACCGGGAAACAGCAAGAGAAAAAGACAGAGAAACAACAAAAATCCAGAGGCAGAAAAATATAATCCAAACAGTAAAAAATATGAAAGCAATACTAGCAGAAAAGCCAAGTGTGGCACGAGAGATAGCCCAAATAGTTGGGGCAAACAAAAAGAAAGACGGATTTATAGAGGGTAACGACTATATGATAACCTGGGCTTTCGGACATCTTATAGGTCTGGCATTACCCGAAGAATACGGCTACGAAAGTTTTCAAAGAGAAAGCCTACCCATGCTCCCAACAGAATTTCTCCTTTCACCCCGACAAATCAAAAAGGGTATATCCTATGAATTTGATAAAGGAGCATTAAAACAACTCAAAATAATTGAATCAGTTTTTAATAAATGCAGCAGCATTATTGTAGCAACCGATGCAGGGCGTGAAGGAGAACTAATCTTCAGGTATATTTATAATTATTTAGGTTGTAAAAAACCATTCTCTCGCCTATGGATCAGCAGCCTGACTAACAAATCCATTCGAGAAGGGTTAAACAACTTAAAAAATGGAACTGATTATGACAAGCTGTATCGGGCAGCTAAAATCCGTAGCGAATCAGATTGGCTGGTTGGACTAAATGCCACCAAAGCTATTACCATTAGCGCAGGGCGTGGTTTGTATTCTTTGGGCAGAGTACAAACTCCAACTTTGGCAATGGTTTGTAAGCGTTATTTGGAAAACAAACATTTTGTTTACAAACCCTATTGGACAGTTGAAGCTGAACTTAAAAAGAATGGCACAAGCTTTAGGGTATTTGTTGAGGAAAAATTTGAATACAAAGCAAAAGCAGAAAGCATTTATCAAAGTATAGAAAGTTCTAAACAAGCAATTATTACTAAAGTGGAGTGCAAGCAACGCACAGAAAAGCCCCCACTACTTTATGATTTGACCACTTTACAGAAAGAAGCCAATAATAAATTGGGCTTTTCAGCGGACAAAACCCTTTCCATTGCACAGAAACTTTACGAGGCAAAACTCACTACTTATCCCCGAACAGGAAGTCGGTACATATCGCAAGATATTTTTGAAGAAATTCCTTCTTTAATAAAAGTATTACAAATACATCCTGATTTGGGAGATTATGCAAAAACCTTAAAAGAACTCAATAAGCGATGTGTAAATGATGAAAAGATTACCGGCCATCATGCTATCCTAATTACAGAAAATGTTGCAGGAGAATTGGCAAATGACCAACATCTTATTTACAATATGATAGCCAGACGTTTGTTGGAAGCTTTTTCTCCCAATTGCCTGAAAGAAGTAACAGATATTTCTTTTGATAGCAACGGTATTGAGCTAAAAACCAAAGAAAGTATGATCATTTCCAAGGGGTGGAGAGCTGTAGCCAATTCCAAAGAAAAGGAAAAAACCATATTGCCAATATTTTCTGAAGGAGAAACGCTGCCTGTCAGTCAAGTAGCTGTCCTAGAAAAGAAAACCAAGCCTAAAGATTTGCTGACTGAAGCTTCTCTTTTATCGGCAATGGAAAGTGCCGGAAAAGAACTAGAGAATGAAGCATATCGCAAAAGTATTAGTGATATGGGCATTGGTACTCCTGCAACAAGAGCATCCATTATTGAAACCCTTTTTGCAAGAAGTTATATGATTCGACAAAACAAATCACTCGTTCCTACCGAAAAAGGACTCTCTGTTTACAAAATTGTCAAAGACATGAAAATAGCCAATGTGGAGATGACAGGTATTTGGGAGCATGACCTGGGGCGCATTGAGAAGGGGTCAATTGATGCCGGAACTTTTCTCAGCAGCATCAGACAATATACCATACAGATTACGGAAGAATTACTCCATAGTAAAATAGATGTGGAGGATCCCAAAAGTGCGACTTGCCCTAAATGCAATAAAGGTACTGTGTTTTTTTATCCCAAAGTCGCCAAGTGCAATCATTCTGAATGTGACTTTATAGTCTTTCGTCATGTTTGTGGTAAAGTATTGACTGATGCACAAATTAAGCAACTGCTGACCAAAGGAAAAACACGAAAAATAAAAGGCTTAAAAAGTAAAAAGGGAAGTATGTTTGATGCTTTCCTTATACTAGACAGTACGTTTAAAACAACATTTGAATTTCCACAAAAGAAACGGTTTGTAAAAACAAAAGGAAACTATCGAAAATGATGCTTCGGGTACATTGGTGTTTATTTTATAAAAGGCAACGGTATCACCCTGTTTCACCGGGAGAACCTTTTGCTTCCTTTTATTTATATCCACCAAAGAACCCCGCATTCCCGGACAGGAAGATAAAAGGTCGTGAAGCGAGAAAAACGCATCCCGTCCTTTTACAACCCTGTTTACCCGGGAGCAAACATCCATTACTAATGCGAATCAAGGGTTAAAATATTAAACTAATAAAAACCACTGCTAATCTTCCATAGGCATGTAGGAGTAATCCTTTAGTTGAACGGACTTTACTAGCTTTTTGAATATCAGATTTTTCGATTAGCCAATTGAATAACGATTCTATCGGTTGTCTTACTCGCGATACAGCTTTAGAATACAAATCATTAGCTGTCCCTGTCAAATTTCTTTAATGCTTCGGACATTCCTTTTACTCCTTTTACAGGTGTTAGCATTTCTGAATTAAACTTATCTTTCATATTGGTAAAGAAGTCATTATTGTTATATATTTTATCTCCAAAAAACACTCTGTTTTTAATTTCTGACCACGCCTGCTTATACAAAGACAAATCATTGACAGATGCTGCTGTAAATAGTATTTGTTCAGGATGTGGCAATTTACCAATTCTACGAAAGCCTAAAGCATGAAGTTTTAAACCATAATAATAGAATCCTTTTGTTGAATTATAACCTTTATCTGTAATTTCCCTTGCCACTTTACCTATTCGTTTGCCAGAACATGTAATAATAGGCATGGAATCCAGTAAACTTTGATCTAAACAACAATCATTGGGTTGAAAATCAAGTAATAGATCTTCTGTCAGTTTTCTAAAAGCACCAGACAATCTGTTCAGCCTATTATTGAATGCCTGATAGCTAGGTAATTTTGGAAACCAAGAACGAAGATATTCAGATGCAAATCTGGGAATATGCTTTACTTTAAATTGTTGCTCGTGATGCATTATGTATAAATACAAAGTCATGACTTCTTAATCTGTAAATTCAGGCTCATCATTATTACTAAATCGTTCACAATAAAGATTTAATCCTTTTTCAAACTTTTCACACACATAAAAATAAATTTCTATTAACTTGCACTCTTTATTCTTGGGAATCAGTATCTAAATATCAATTGGTAGTTGATACTAAGATATTGATTCCTAGGGATTTAAACAAGTTTAATTACCTGATTTTTAATGTTTTATCATCTTTTTTTCAACCCTTGATTCGCATTATTAATAAAATAATAATAACTTATGCTTTAGTTGATTCTAAAATAACCTGATTTGTGAAACCGAATATTATTATTAACATCTGTTTATTGATTCCTTATTTAGCAATTGGTCAGGATCAATTGTTAAAATTTAAAAATTTTACTATCGAGGATGGATTATCACAGTCTTCAATAATGTGTATCCTAAAGGATAGTCGAGGTTATATGTGGTTTGGCACCGAAGATGGACTTAATAAATATGATGGCAATAATTTTACCGTTTACAGGCATAAACCGAATGACAAGGAGAGCATAAGTGATAGCAACATCAATTCTATTGTTGAACAAGAAGATGGTTTTTTATGGATTGGCACTAAAAATGGATTGAATTACTTTAATCCGGATAATGAAAAATTTATACGCTATCACCATAACCCAAATGATACTTCAAGCATCAGCCATGATGAAATTAATTCTTTACAAATAACTAAGGATAAACATCTTTTAATTGGGACATCAAACGGATTAAACAAATTTGAAGGTAAAACTAAGTTTTTACGATACAATCCCAAAGGCACAAAGTTACCATACTATATAGAGTCCATGGCACAAGACAAGGAAGGGTACTTGTGGCTGCTTACTAATGAATTGATAGAGAAAATTAGATTGGAAGACTCCTTTTCCGAGGTAATTATTCAAAAGCCTTTTAAAAATTCATTAAAAAATTCACTGCTTTTAGATTCATTGAATCTATGGATAGGAACCGGTAAGGGACTTATTAAATTTAATTTACTTACTCAGGAATTAGTTACATTTAAGTTAGATGCCTTTAATAAATATAAAAATAAAACAATTGATGTTTTGTCTATTATTAATGGTGAAACAGGTAAATTATGGTTGGGAACAATTGGAGGTGGTTTAATCAATTTTGATAAATCAACCAATACATTTAAAACCGTTTTGCAGGACATTAATGATCATTCAAACTTACATTCCAATGGAATAAAATCCTTATTTCTGGATGAATCTAACATTTTGTGGCTTGGCACATTCGGAACTGGGATCAAGAAACATGATCCGAATCAATTTCTATTTAAACATTATAGATATACAACCAATGGTGAAAATAGTTTTAGAGAAAATACTGTGCGATCAATTTTGAAAGATCGAGATGGGGAACTATGGGTGGGTACCCAAGGAGGATTAAAGCGAATAAACAGGAAAAATGGTAGCATAAAAGCATATAAATACAACCAAAATAAGCCTTCTACAATCTCTTCAAATACGGTTCGTGCCTTAAAAGAAGATTCAAATGGTATAATCTGGGCAGGCACCTGGAATAATGGTCTAAATAGTTTTGATAAAAAATCAGGCAAGTTTAAACGCTATATAAGTTTGCCCGGTAGAACAGATTCCATTGGGCCCGTTCGTGCCATAGAGATTGATAGCCAAGACAATATTTGGTTAGGTGGAAGTGGTTTGATAAGATTTAACCCAAAAACCAATAAGTACAAGAGATATTTTTATTTTGAAAAAAATAATGGTTCAAGATATTATGCTATTCATAACCTATATTTTGACAAGACCGGATTACTCTGGATAGGCACAAAACAAAATGGTCTCATTAGCATGGATACGCATTCAAATATTATTAAAAAATATTCTCACAACCCTGAAGACACATTGTCTATAAGCCATAATTATGTTACAAGTATTTCGAAAGATGATAAAGGTTTTATATGGGTTGGAACCTATGGAGGTGGTCTTAACAAACTGGATGTTTCAACAGGAGTATTCCAACACTATAATACGAGTAACGGGTTATTAAATGATGTAGTTTATGGTGTTCTAATTGATAATCAAGATTATATATGGTTTACCAGTAATGAGGGGCTTACACGGTTCGACCCGAATAAGAAAGATTTTAAACATTTTGGAGTGGATCAAGGTATTCAAAGTGAAGAATTCAATGCGGGGGCTTATTTTAAGGATAGGGCGGGAGAATTCTTTTTTGGTGGAATTAATGGATTTAATGCTTTTTATCCAAATACTATTAATAAAAATAGTAAAGCTTCAGATATTGTATTTACAGATTTTCAACTGCCAGATAAACTAAGGCTATATAGTACAAATGAATTATTTGGGAAAAATATCTCAAGATTAGAACATATTAAACTAAATTATGATCAGAACAACTTTTCTTTAAAATTTTCTGAATTAAATTACGCCAATACTGTAGATAATAAATATGAATATCAACTAAATGGGTTAAACAATGATTGGCATGATTTAGGGAAAAAGCGATTAATTACCATCGGTAATTTAAAACCCGGAAAATACGTTTTGAACGTAAGAGTACATAATGAATTAGCTAAAAAAGCATCGTTAGGACTAACAATTTTACCGCCATATTGGAAAACTTATTGGGCCTATTTATTTTATTTAATTATTGTTTTATCGTTTATATCACTGTTATACAGAAGCACAAGAAAAAATTTGAACTTAAGAAAACAATTTGAATTCAAAATTAAAAACCTTGAGAGTAATATTAATGCATCTTCGCAAGAACAAAACCGAAATGGCATCAATAATTTAACTATTAAAAGTACGAATGAATTATCTATTGATGAGAAATTTTTACAGCGTGCCATTGAGATCGTTGAAAATAATTTGTCTGATTCCAGTTTTGATGTAGAAAGATTTGCCAACGAATTATTTATAAGCAAGTCACAACTCTATCGGAAATTGAAAAGGATTACAGGGTATTCGGTAACTGGATTTATTCGATTAATCCGTTTAAAAAGAGCTGCTCAATTACTCAACATAAATACGGCAACAGTTACTGAAATTGCTTACAAAGTTGGCTTTGATAATGTTGGATATTTTTCAAAATGTTTCAAAGAAATTTTCGGCAAACCCCCTTCTAAATACAGTAAATAACTAAAATATTTATCATAATATTCGGCGTAATGGACAAAAAGGAGGCTAAAATCTTCTATAAGTATTGTATTTATTAACTTTGAAGCAAATCAAAGGTTATGATTAAAAAAAGTGCATAAATTGTAACAGTTCAATTCTTAAAAAGAATGGTATTCGTAATGGTAAGCAAAAGTATAAATGTTATGTATGTGGTAAGCAATTTGTTAATGGAACTAGACTTGATTTTGGGATAATATGGAAAGAATATATTGAAGGAAAACAAACATATAAACAACTTTTCGAGAAGTATAAATGCTCTAAAAAAACAATTCAAAGAAAAATAGATTTACACAAAGTTTCTTATTGCTAAAAAAAGAACCTAGAAAAGTTGTACTTCTGATAGATACAACCTATTGGGGAAGGAGTTTTGGAGTAATGCTTTTTAAGGATTCTTATACAGGAGAAAATTTGTTAAAAT
>CAYRZY010000108.1:0-10075 GCA_964428855.1 uncultured Flavobacteriaceae bacterium | reverse complement strand
TATTAACACGAAGTGCATCTTCTTTTTCTTTGTATTTAAAAGCTCCCAAATTGTCATTTTTGGTATTGAAAATAATTGTCCAATCTCCTTCTCCATTTGGAATGATAAAAAAGCCATATTTACCAGCAGGTAAATCATTGCCATTAATGGTAACACCTTTATCAAAAGAAATAGTGGTATTTTCATTAGCACCAGCTCTCCAAACTTTATCATACTTTACTAAGTCGCCCCAAATGGTTCTACCCTTTACACTTGGTGCACTATAATCTATCGTAATGTTAACACCATCAATAGCACCAGTTGTTTGTTGTTTAGGACTTTTTTGAGCAAAACTTAATGTTGCTACTAAAGTAAATAGGATTAAGAATTTAAATTTTTTCATAGTAGGTTGTATTTAAGAGATTAAATCTATTTAGACCATTTTGCAATGTTGTCTTTATTCATTTTCACATAATCAGCATTTCCTGCTTTTTCTGCAACTTCTAAAGATGCTTTTGCAGCTACAAGAGCATTTTTTGTATCGCCTAAAGCCTCATGAATTAATGATTTTTCTTTCATCATCCAATAAGCTTCTTTACGTAAGTTAGTTGCTTTGGTAATCCATACCAAGGCTTGTTTTAAATCTTTACCACCATTTCGGTAATAAGATGCAGCACTAAAATAATCGTTAGCTGTTGGACCACCCATAATTTTATCAATGCTTGCTTGAGCTATTGCATCAGAAGGTACTTCAATTTTAAGGGTTATAATGGTATCATCCCAAAGAAAATTTAGTTTACCAGATTTTCCATCGGCTAAATCATCGATAAGTATGGTAAACGTTTCCATATCCATTTCTGGAAAGATAGTAACTTTTACAGATTTTTTTACAGCAACCTTGCCTTCATCCCAAACTTGAGGAGTTCCCCAATTGGTAGCATCACTATAGAAAATAACATCCCAAGACTCTGCATTAGGAACAGTATAGATAGCATAAGTTCCTTTTTTTAAGCTATCTCCTTGAATAAGGACATCATCACTAAAGGTTATTTTTGTATTGGCATTGGCACCAGTTCTCCAAGTTTTTCCATAAGGTACTAAATCTCCAAAAATAGTTCTCCCACGCATTGAAGGTCGAGAATATTCAATGGTAACATCGGTTAAACCAACTTTTAATTCGGTTTTAGATGATGGACTAGGAGCAGGTGACTTTACTTGTGCATTAACACTTAAGGCTCCAATAAATAGGAACATTACTACTAATTTTTTGTACATGATAATTTATTGTTTAGTTAGAATTGAATCAAAGATAATAAATATCAATGTTGTAAAGTTTGTTTAACAGTTTTTTAACTATATTTTTTCTTTCTTATGAAAGTGTAGATGCCTCCGAAAAGAATCAAAATAATAAGAGGAACTACAACGTTTATAGATTGCCAAAACGTTCTCTCGGTATATGCCTTTTCCTTATCTAAGTATTGTAATTGTATAGTTTTTGAACGTAATTGTAATAAGCCTGAATCGTCTAATAAATAATTAATAGTATTCATTAAAAAATCAGCATTTCCATAACGGACACTCGTGTATTTATCGACTCCTAAATCTATCGGTTGACCCTTTACCAATTCATTGGCTATAATATCTCCATCAGCAATAACCACCATTTTATTAGACTCACTTTTATCCTTAAAAAGGAGAGTTTCAAATGGTTTTACTCTGTTAGCATAGGCAGAGGTGAACTCACCTTCTAATAAAACGCCTAAGGTTTGATTGCCTTTATTGTAATCTTTCTTTTCTGGTTTTTTTGAAATATCTACTAACGATATAATTACAGGTGTGCCTACCGCTTTTGAAAAATCAGAACTTTGTAAGAGTGGGGTCTTTTTTATGCTGTTTTTTAGTGTGTCAATAGTATTAGCAAAGCGTAAGTTTACAGGATCAATATTTTTAGTAATAGGATGATTATTCTTTGAAGTAATTAACGGATGATAATGCCAAATATAATCATTAAACTGTGTTTTGTTACCAGTATTGCCATCAGCCAAACGAATAGTTGAGCTGTAGGCATCTTTAATTAAATTATAGTTAATTCTTACACCATAACTAAATAATAAATCGGTTAGATTTAATTTTTTATTGAAAGCCAAGCTTTGACCAGTTAGCATTAAACTATCAAGTTCAGCTGTAACATTATCAATCAACCACAATGATTTTCCGCCATTGGTAATGTATTGATCTAGAGTAAATTTTTCTTTTTCAGTAAACTC
The DNA here is from genome assembly GCA_964428855.1 of uncultured Flavobacteriaceae bacterium. GTDB lineage: Bacteria > Bacteroidota > Bacteroidia > Flavobacteriales > Flavobacteriaceae > Aureibaculum. The sequence continues at coordinate 7,829 of CAYRZY010000108.1, read as the reverse complement.
TTCCGTTGGTTTCGCTATAATGGTTAAATCATACTCTGAGAGTTGTTCTAATGTTTTTTGAGGATGACTACTCACAGAATCTAACGTAAAAGGTGCTAATTTATAGTATTTACTTAATTCACTTAAAAAACTAACCAAATAGATGTCATCTAATTCTCCATTTCCTTTTAATATAGCAATAGTTTGAGTCTTTTCAGAGGATACTTTATGAATAGCATCAGAAAAAGCATATTCTAAATTTTCAATCGAGTTTTGTAATTGTTGCTCTTGATTTTCAACAGAAACTTCAGTCAGTAAAGAAATGTTTTCCGTTTTACCTTTGTAGGTAATGGTTGCCCACGGAAAAACAATAGCTTCAGATAATTTACCATCTTCTTGAACTGAAAGTCTACTGGGTTGTAAGCCTATTTTTATCAATTCTTCGGCTTGCTCTAACGGATCAATAAATTTAAACTTGACATGATTATTAATTGCAGTTAATTCTTCAAGATGTTGCCTAGTTTCTATTTGTAAGCGTTTAAATTCAGCAGGAAAATCACCTTCAAGATATACTTTTATGATAGCATTTTCATCTAGTTTATCAAGGATGGCTTCTGTAGTTTTTGATAAGGTATAACGTTTGTCTTTTGTAAGATCAAAGCGTTTATAGAATTTATTTGCCATAAAGTTAATGACAGCTAAAACTAGAGTTAGAGTGATTATTTTACTTATATGTTTCATTCTTTATCTAATTTTAATTTAGTTAAGAATAAAAAGAAAACAGTGATAGAGACAAAATAAACAATATCTTTTGTGTCAATGACGCCTCTACTGATACTTTTAAAATGATCGTGCATTCCAAAACTTCTTAAAGTTTCTGAGAGTTCTAAATCTGCCAAAGCTTTAAAACCGTAAAACATAAAGAAGGAAATAAGAATAGCAATAATAAAAGCAACAATTTGATTGTTTGAAAACGTAGAGGTAAATAAACCAATAGAGGTATAGGCACTTGCCAAGAATAATAAACCTATATATGAACCCAATGTGCTACCAAAATCTAAATTATTAGTTGGGTTACCTAACTTTAAAATGCTAAATACATAAATTAGCGTAGGGATTAATGCTAAAATAATTAAAACCAATGCACCGAAAAATTTACCCAATATAATTTGGGTATTGCTTAAAGGTTTTGTTTTTAAAATTTCGATAGTTCCTAATCTAAATTCATCAGAAAAACTACGCATGGTAATTGCGGGAATTAAAAACAGAAAAAACCAAGGAGCTATAAAGAAGAAGCTGTTCAAATCTGCAAAACCAGCATTTAAGATATTGAAATCTCCTTTAAAGACCCATAAAAAGAGTCCGTTGATGATTAAAAAAACAGCAATAACCAAATAGCCTATCGGAGAGGCAAAGAAGGAATTGAGTTCTTTTTTTAATATGGCAATCATGTTCTATTTATTTTAATCAATTATATATTTACTGCTCACTGCTACTGAAAACCGTATCGACACTCCATGCTTCGGGTCTATCATTAAAGAGTACCTTCGTTTTAGCCCAAACAGTTGTAAAAAGTTCAGAATTTCTATAATTTTCAAGATCTTGATCTTTGTCCCAATAGCTATAGGTAAAGAAAATAGAAGGATTTGTTTTGTCTCTGTACAATTCAAGATGACTGCATCCTTTACTATTTCTAATCTTTTCTTTATTGGCGTTAAAAATACTCAAGAATTTATCAACATTATCCGCTTTAAAATTCATTTTTACTATTCTTATAAACATTTTATAAAAAATTAACGGTTATAGAATCTCTATAATCTAATCCTAATAGGGTAGAAGCACCACCAACTGATTTTAAATTACTTTTATATACAGCGATTTCAAGATAGTTAGCTGTATTAAAAATAGCCAATCTTTCACCATCAACTTGTCTTTTTTCTAGGGGAATGTCAAAATCAATAATCTCATTGTATTTATTCAGTATTTTTTTAAAAGTATAATGTCTAGCTTTTACTTCATACGGACGTCCTTTGCCTATTTCTTGAAATAATTTTTTTGTGATATTACTAATTACGTTTCCGTAGTTATCAATATAAATAATACTACCTACTATTTGATTGTTTTCTTTGTTAATGTGAGGATATACTTCGTTTAGTTGTTTTATTTCAGGTATAGATTTTCCAATAACCTCTAAAGTACCACCACGTGCAATATGACATGCTACTTTTACAAAAGCAGAAGAACTCTCTAAGGTATTGTGAATGGTTATTTCTACAATTTGTTCAGGATTAATTTCTGAAGCTATCATTGACATGATACCATTATTAGCACAAATGAAATAGTGTTCATCTAATTTTACAGCAATATGTTTATTTTCAATACTTAATTCAGAGTCGACATCTATAATATGAATACTTCCTTTCGGGAAGTTTTTATAGGCATTCTTTAAAATATAGGCAGTTTCAGTAATATTAAAAGGTGAAATTTGATGTGAAATATCAACAACTCGAGCATTAGTAAGCTCATTGTAAATGGTTCCTTTAATGGCACCAATGAAATGGTCTTTGGTTCCAAAATCAGTTGTTAATGTTATTAAAGACATTTGTTAATTAATATTGAAAAAGAGAGTAGTTGGTTACTGAATTAATATTAAATTTGCTTACAAAACTACATATTATTTTTCGTTTTCAATAGATAAAACTATTGAGATTTGTAAGAGAGAGAATATAATCATTACTAGTAATAAGTAAGAAAAATAAGAGATTTTGTAATTAATTTTCATCATACTATAAAAATTTAAATTTGAAAGAAAGAATTATTGAGTTAACAGAAATTAGTCCGAAAGATTTTTTTGGTACTCAAAACAGCAATATTGAACTGTTAAAAAAACATTACCCTAAAGTTAAAATTGTTGCAAGAGGCACAAAGATTAAAATTTTTGGAGATGAAGCACTGTTGGATGAGTTTGAGAAGCGTGTAGAAATGTTAATTGCTTATTTTATGAAATACTCTAAATTAGATGAGAACAGTATTGAGCGTTTGTTGACTACAAATGGGAAATCGCCAAAAAGGTCTAAAAAAGATGATGCTATTATTGTTCATGGGGTCAACGGTAAATTAATAAAGCCTCAAACAGAAAATCAGCGTAAAATGGTAGCTGAAATGCAAAAGAACGACATGCTTTTTGCAGTTGGTCCAGCTGGTACCGGTAAAACATATACTGCTGTTGCTTTGGCAGTAAAAGCATTAAAGAGTAAAGATGTAAAACGTATTATTTTGACTAGACCTGCGGTAGAAGCAGGAGAGAATTTAGGATTTTTACCAGGAGATTTGAAAGATAAGTTAGATCCGTTTATGCAACCATTGTATGATGCATTGCGTGATATGATATCGCATGAAAAGTTACAATCTTATTTAGAATCTAAGGTGATACAAATTGCACCCTTAGCATTTATGCGAGGTAGAACTTTAGACAATGCATTTGTGATTTTAGATGAGGCTCAAAATACAACTCATGCACAAATGAAAATGTTTTTAACTAGAATGGGTAAACATGCAAAGTTTATTATCAATGGTGATCCTGGTCAGATTGATTTGCCTAAAAGACAAATTTCAGGACTGAAAGAATCGTTATTGGCATTGAAAAGTATAAAAGGTATCAGTATAGTATATTTTGATGAGAATGATGTGATAAGACATCGATTAGTGAAGGAAATTATTTTGGCTTATAAAGGAATAGAGGTGGAGTAGTTTTAGAGATAGATAAAATAAACACTCTTGTTATAGAGGATAATTAATAGATTTATGAATACAATTGACAAGACTAATTTTAATTTCCCGAAACAGAAATCTGTTTATAGAGGTAAAGTACGCGAGGTCTATAATATTAATGACGAATTGTTAATTATGATTGCATCTGACAGACTTTCAGCTTTTGATGTGGTCTTGCCAAGGCAAATACCTTTTAAGGGTCAAATATTAAATCAGATAGCAACTAAAATGATGAAAGCTACTGAGGATATTGTTCCAAATTGGTTGCTAGCAACTCCAGATCCGAATGTGGCTATCGGCCATTTATGTATGCCTTTTAAAATTGAAATGGTCATTAGAGGCTATCTTTCAGGTCATGCCGCACGTGAATATAAAGCTGGTAAGCGTTTGATTTGTGGAGAATCAATGCCTGAAGGAATGCAAGAGAATGATAAATTTCCTGAACCTATAATTACCCCAGCCACAAAAGCAGAAGAAGGTGATCATGATGAAGATATTTCTCGTGCTGACATCATTTTAAAAAGTATTGTTTCTGAAGAAGATTATAAAATATTAGAAACCTATACAAAAGCTCTGTTTCTGCGAGGAACGGAATTAGCAGCTCAACGCGGATTGATATTAGTAGATACAAAATATGAATTTGGTAAAAAAGCTGATGGTACTATAGTATTGATTGATGAAATTCACACTCCAGATTCTTCACGTTATTTTTATACTGATGGTTATCAGGAGCGTCAAGATAAGGGAGAGGCACAAAAGCAGTTATCTAAAGAATTTGTAAGACAATGGTTAATTGCAAATGATTTTCAAGGTGAAGTGGGGCAAATTGTTCCAGAAATGACCTCTGAAAAAGTTATTGAAATTTCAGAAAGATATATTGAATTGTATCAGAAAATTACAGGGGAAAAATTTGTGAAGTCTGATACTACAGCAGTTTTAAAGCGTATTGAAGAAAATGTAAATAACTATATGAAAATTGTGTAAAAGTATTTGTTAAACGTAAAATAACTATTCATTGAAATCGTTTAAAGTTATTAAGAGAGATATGTTATATTTGCCTTTTTTATAAATAGAGTTGAATTTATTATTAAGTTCAATTTCGGTAATTAGATAAATGATTGAAAAAATATTAGAATTAATTGAACAGGTATATCCTAAATATCTAGTGTTAATAGTTTTAATTCCTGTTTTTTTAGGCTACATCATTGATTTTGATGTGTCTGATAAATATGGAATTTTTTCGAATTTATTATGGATCCCAATAGCAACTATTCCTTACTATTTAACCAAAAAGAAGATTTTTTATCAACTAACTGTAGTTTTTTATTTTATAATTGGCTTTTTAGAAATTACACATTGGTTACTATTAAAAGGGCCACTGTCAGTAGCAAGTTTATTGGCAATTTCGAATACAAATTTCAATGAAGCTTCAGAATTTTTAGGGATTCAATCCATAAGTCTAATGTTATTCTTAATTCCGTATACAATCTTGTTTTATTTGAGTTTAATAGATATTCCAAAGAATTACAAACCAAAATATATTTTTTTTTTAGGAGGACTGACTCTTTTTATAATTGGAATGTTTTCCTTTTCATCTTCCACTTCTAAATTTTTAGTTAAAGGTACTCCTCAATTTGCAAGAGTTTCTTATTCTTTTGTATATGATTTTCGAAAATATAACATGGCTGTAGAGAATAATAAGCTTAAGGAAGTTGAAGTTGAACTAGTTTCTAATTTTAAGGAGCAGTTATTTGTTTTGATTATAGGAGAGTCTGCATCTCGAAATCATATGTCATTATATAATTATAGAAAAGAAACCAATCCTAAATTAAAAAAGCGAAATGATGTTATTGTATTTGACAATGTAGTTTCTCCTTATTCTAATACAATAGAGACTGTAATGTCAATGATTACGGAATCAAATTTAGAAAACAAATTACCTTTTCATAAGAGTAAAGATTTGATTGATGTTTTTCATTCTGCAGGTTTTAAAACCTACTGGATATCAAATCAACCACCATTAGGTTGGGCTGAAAATTTGATTAGTTCAATTGGTGCAAAAGCCGACAAGTCTAAGTTTGTCAATATTTTAAATAATTCTTCTTATGAGAGTGATTTAAAAAGTTCATTAGATGAAAAATTATTCGAGCCTTTTTCTAATGCATTGAATGACAAAGCTTCTAAAAAGTTTATTATTTTGCATTTAATGGGGAGCCATTTATTGTATAATAAGCGTTATCCAGAAAAATTTAATGTTTTTAAAGGAGAGATTGAGAAACACCAGATGATAGCTGAATATGATAATTCAATATTGTATAATGATTTTGTTATTGACAGTTTATTTAATATGATTAAGCTAAATAGTATAAAGTACACTAAACAAATTACTTCAGCAATTTATCTGTCTGATCATGGTGAAAATGTTTATGATGAGCTTGACCTATTAGGCCATCATGTTATTGAGACTTTTCCTAAATCAAATGTTGAAATTCCTTTTTTAGTATGGTTATCATCTTCTTTTAAAATCTCTGCCTCAGTTAAAGTAAATATAATAGAAGCCAATATTCATAAACCTTTTGTTTCTGATGATTTATTCCATTCTATATTAGATTTAAATAATATTGAAAGTCCACTATTAGAAGAACAAAGAAGTTTATTTCATGATAATTTTAATGATAAGCGTTTAAGGGTTTTATCTGATGGGATAAATTATGATAAGAAGTAATCTTTATAAGTAAAATAAAACACCCTAAACATTTTAATGTTTAGGGTGTTAACAAAAAACTCTAAATTTAAAAACACTATTTTTTCAATTTGTCTTTGAATTTCTCAAATTGATTATTTTCAATTTTTTTAGGCCAACTATTGTTGGTTATATCTATATCTGCAGTTTCTAAGTCGGGATCAACTGCAATATTAGTGATTTGTTTTGAACTAGCAAAAATTCTTTTTACTTCTGCATCATGCTTACTCCATATTTCAGCAGGAAATTGTTGACGATCTTTTGTTCCGTCTTCATAAGTTAATTCTACAATAAGTGGCAAAACTAAGCCTCCTGGCTTGTTAAAGGTGACTTCGTAAAAATAATTTGGAGCTTCTTTTATTCTACTTTTTTCAGTTTCAGATAAACTATTTAAATAGTTGTTTAACATTTTAAAATCTTTTATCTTTTTTGCCTTTTTCGGATTTCCAATTTCTTCTTCAGAAATAAAATATAATAATTTATCTTTAAAGTCATCTAGATTCATTCCGTACTTTTCTGCATCAGCAATGGCAGCTTTTGTAGGCTTGTCAGTTAAATAATATCTTTTAACCTCTTTGATTCCAATATCATTATAATTGGTTGTATAAAACCATCCTCTCCAAAACCAGTCTAAATCCATCCCAGACGCATCTTCCATTGTTCTGAAAAAATCGGCAGGTGTAGGGTGTTTAAACATCCATCGTTTAGAATAGGTTCTAAATGCATAATCAAACAATTCAGGTCCCATAATTGTATTTCTTAACATGGTCAAGCCAGCAGCAGGTTTAGAATATGCATTTGGCCCAAAATTATAGACATGATCTCCTTGTGTCATTATTGGTGATAGATGGTCTTGATCCATACTCATATAGCCAACAATATCTTTTGGTAAACTACGTGTATTAAAATTAGGGTCATATTCAAACTCAGCTTGCATTTCAACAAATGAATTTAAACCTTCATCCATCCATGTCCATTGACGTTCATCAGAATTTACAATCATCGGGAAAAAGTTATGCCCAACTTCATGGGTAACAACCCCAATCATACCATCTCTTACTCTATCAGAATAGGTGCCATCTTCTTTTGGTCTACCATAATTCCAACAAATTTGTGGATATTCCATTCCCTGTTGTCTAGCATGTACAGAGATTGCTTTGTGGTAAGGGTAATCAAAAGTATATTTTGAATATACTTTTAAGGTATTTGCAACAACTTTTGTAGAATGTTTTTCCCACAGTGGATTTCCTTCTTTAGGATAAAGTGAATATGCCATTACAGTTTTACCGTTAATATTTACAGCCATTGCATCCCATATAAATTTTCTAGAGGTTGC
>CAYRZY010000107.1:0-10113 GCA_964428855.1 uncultured Flavobacteriaceae bacterium | reverse complement strand
CATGTATAAGTTTTTTTTAATGAGAAAAATGAAATTTACCTTGCAACGGTCTTAATTAGTTAAAATAAAAAACTATAGCCAGTAGGGATGTAAATAAGAATAAGAATTTTAGTACTTAATCCAAAGTTTTCAAAATTTAAAAATATTGCTCAATTCAAAACCAAAACCAATTGTACTTTTGTAAAATGGTAATGGTGCTAAAAATAGTTGGCAAGCTGTTTAATTTACTCCTTAACTCCAGTAAAGCCAACAGTTTTATCTTTAAAATATACTTTACCGAAATCAAATGATAAGAAAATTGAAAAATAGTATCATTACAACATGGCTATGTAAAGAAAAGCGCATTTTGTTATCACAATTAAGTATCTTTGTAAAGAAAACAAAATAATCTTTACATAATGAATACATCTGAACTTAAAATACTACCTCTTGAGAAAGATATTGAAACAAAAATAATACTTAAAAAAGTGGCTTCCGCACACAGAGCACTTGCTGAATTGAAAGGTGTAGTTTCAACAATACCTAATGAGAATATTTTAATAAACACCTTAGGACTTCAAGAAGCGAAAGACAGTTCAGCCATTGAAAATATTATTACAACTCAAGATGATATTTATAAAGCAGGATTAAATTTAGATGGTTTTAAATCGCTAAACGCTAAAGAAGTACAAAATTATATTTCTGCTCTTAAAAAAGGTTTTTCTCTAATAAAGGAAAAAGGAATTCTAACAAATAACGATATAATTCAGATACAATCAGAATTAGAAAAAAATAATGCAGGATTTAGGAAAGTTCCAGGAACTGCATTAAAAAACGCAACAACAGGTGAAGTTGTTTATACACCACCACAAGATTATGAAACCATTCTTGATTTGATGAAAAACTTGGAGCAATTTATAAATGACAATTCCATTTCTGATTTTGATCCTTTAGTTAAAATGGCAATTATACATTATCAATTTGAAAGTATTCATCCTTTTTATGATGGGAATGGAAGGACAGGACGAATAATCAATGTCTTATATTTAGTAATGAATGACTTATTAGACTTACCTATTTTATATTTAAGTCGCTATATTATTGAGAATAAAGGAGATTATTATAAATTCTTACAAGAAGTTAGAGAAACAGAAAATTGGGAGGATTGGATTTTATATATGCTAAATGCTGTTGAACAAATATCAAAAGAAACACTTGTTTTAATTGAGAGAATTAAGGAGTTAATGGCTGATTATAAAAATACTTTACGAAATAATTATAAATTTTATAGTCATGAATTATTAAATAATCTTTTTAAACACCCATATACAAAAATTGAACTTATAGAAAATGATTTGGGAGTTTCAAGAATTACTGCATCTAAATACTTAAATAAATTAGCAAAAGACGGTCTGCTAAGAAAAGAGAAATTAGGAACAGGAAATTATTATATTAATGAGAGATTAACAGAGATACTAAAAAAGCAATAACTATGGCTAACAAATGTAAACGTAATTGCGTGTTTTGTGCTAAATTTAAAGTGATAATGGTGCCAGAAATAGTTGGTAATTTTTTTATCTTTCACAAGATAAATTGAAAGGTAAGTGCCTTCAAATCGGCTACTATTCTTATGCAATACGCTCAAATTATGTCAATTTATCACTTGTTAAATAATAGTGATGGCTATTTGACTTTCGACTTAAACTAACCATTTCACTCCTTAACTCCTGTAAATCCAACAGTTTTATCTTTAAAATATACTTTACCGTAATCAAATGATGAGCGAACAGGAAAATCAAGATAATAGGTGATTTTTGAATTCTTAATTTTCTTTTTTGGAAGTGATGGTATGGTCGAACCTATTTTTTTACTCTTTCTTAAACCTAAAAAGTTAGTTTTATATATTTTTGCTTCAAAATCTTCATAACCTTCTAGCTGGTATTTTTCAAAAACATTATAGTTGCGGTTGTCAGGTTTAGATTTTAGATATACTTTTCGGTCAGCTTTGTAGTAATAAATAGCTACAGGTCTAATTCTCCATTTTTTAGTTTCGTCAGTCAAGGCAAATAAATTAAAATCTAATTCGCCAGCTTTACGATGTAGGCGTTTTATACTGATTTCAACACTTAAAGTACTTGTCGCTTTAATTTCATAGCGATACGGTTGCGACCATAATTTTTTATTAAGGATAGATTTACCTATAGAAAATTCATAGTCTTGTTTTGGTATGCTGTCGTTTTGTGCAAATGCAGTTGAGCATACAAAAAGGGTAAGTAATACAAATATAATTTTGTTCATGATATTAATTTATTTTTTCTAGCAATGCCATATAGAATCCGTCAAAACCAGACTTGGCAGGAGAAACTTTCTTTTCTTTTACAAATTTAAAATCTTTGTGCGATTTTAAAAATCTTTCTACTTGTTTTTCATTTTCAGAAGGTAAAATTGAGCAGGTTGCATAGACTAATTTACCACCAGTTTTTACCATTTTAGCATAGGTTTCTAGAATTTCAGCCTGTGTTTTTTTAATATTTTCAATAAATTCAGGTTGTAAATTCCATTTTGAGCCAGGGTTTCTTTTCAAAACTCCTAATCCGCTACATGGTGCGTCAATCAAGACTCTATCGGCTTGATTGTATAACTTTTTAATGACTTTGGTAGAGCTGATATGTCTAGGTTCAATATTATGAGCACCGTCTCTTTTTGCTCTACGTTTCAGTTCTTTTAATTTGTTGGCATAAATATCTAAGGCGATAATTTGCCCTTTGTTTTCCATTAAAGCTGCCAAATGTAATGTTTTACCACCAGCACCAGCACAGGTATCAATGACTCTCATGCCAGGTTTAACCTCTAAAAATTCTGCTACCAATTGAGAAGATGCATCTTGAACTTCGAAATATCCTCTTTTAAAAGCATCAGTTCTAAATACGTTTTTACGTTCAGCCAATTGCAGAGCGTCAGTATAGCCATCAATAGGAGCAGTTTCAATCTCATCTGCCATCAATATTTTTTGTAATTTACTTTTTGTAGTTTTTAAGGTGTTGGTTCTTAAAACTACAGAAGCTTGTTGATTTAAAGCGTGGATTTCTTTAGCCCATTGTTTGCCTAATTCTTTTTCCCCTAAGGTGTCTAACCAATCTGGGATAGATTCTTTGATGGCACGTTGGCTTTGTAATTCATCAAATTTACCTTTGATACGACGTACTGGCGTGCCTTCAAATTGCTTCCAATCTGGTAGCTTTATGCCTTTTAGAGTAGCCCAAACGGTAAATATTTTCCAAAGGTTTTCTTGGGTGAAATGATTTTTTGTACCTGCAATTTCGTTGTACAAGCGTTTCCAACGCACACAGTCATATATTGTTTCTGCAATAAAACCTCGATCTCTAGAGCCCCAACGGCTATCTCTTTTTAAGGTTTTCTCTACTACTTTGTCAGCATACAATCCATCATTATAAATATAATTTAATGAATCTATAACTGCCAATACTAAATTTCTGTGTAAACGCATTGTGTTTTTTTAAGGTTGCAAAGGTAAAGAATATGATATTGATTTTATAAGATTAAGTTTATATTAATTAGATAAGAGAAAAAAGATAAAACTATTTGTCTTTAGAGAATTTTTCAAAAACGCCCAAACCAAATAAAGCAAAGTCATACTTTACAGGATCGTTAACGTCTAGCTTTCGTAAACTAGTATCTAATTCTGCCAATGCTTTTGAATCATTTTGCTTTCTAGTGAGTAATCCTAATTTACGAGCCACATTGCCTGAATGGACATCAAGAGGGCAAGATAAACTTGAAGGAGATAGGTTCTTCCAAATGCCGAAATCTACACCAGCATTGTCTTTTCTAACCATCCAACGTAAAAACATATTGATGCGTTTCGCAGCTGAGCCTTTTAAGGGGTCAGAAATATGCTTTTGTGTTCTTTGTGGATGCTCTAATTCAAAAAATACTTTTTTAAATTGATGGATGGCTATTTGTATTGATGTTGCATCCGCGTAAGCAGAAAAAACAGCCTCTAAGCCATTGTGGTTTTTATAAATATGCTGTAAAGCTTTTATAAAATATGTAAAATCAATGCTATTAAAGGTTCTGTGGACAAATTTATCAAGCAATTCTAAATCCTTTTGTTGGTGATTGATAATAAATTCAAAGGGAGCGTTGCCAAGTAATTCCATCATTTTATGAGCATTTTTAATAATCATTTTTCGGTTTCCCCAAGCAATGGTTGCCGTTAAAAATGCTGAAATCTCTATATCTTCTTTTAAAGAGAATAAATGCGGAATCTGTATCGGGTCTGATTCAATAAATTTCGGATTGTTATACTGGATAACTTTTGCATCTAAAAAATCTTTGAGTTCTGATTGAGTCATAGTATCTTCGTCAATAAATTAAAATTATTGTCAACGACAAATTTACATACTTCTATTGAATATTTGAAAGGGGTTGGTGCATCTCGTGCCAATTTACTTCGTAAAGAATTGGGTCTAAGAACTTTGACTGATTTACTTCATTTTTTTCCAAACAGATATATTGATCGTACACAGTTTTTTAAAGTCAATCAATTGCAACAAAATTCTTCTGAAGTTCAATTGATTGGTAAAATTACTCAGTTAAAAACCGTCAAGCAAAAAAGAGGAAGTCGGTTAGTAGCAACTTTTATTGATGAGAGTGGTAGTATGGAATTGGTTTGGTTTAGAGGTGTGAAATGGCTCAAAGACGCAATTAAAATAAATACGCCTTATGTTATTTTCGGAAAAATAAATTCATTTAATGGCACGTTTAGTATGCCGCATCCTGAATTAGAATTGATTGCAGATTATAAAAAGAGTTTGCAAACGGTCATGCAGCCTGTGTATCCTTCAACAGAAATGTTATCAAAAAGAGGAATTACCAATAGAGTAATCGCAAAAATAATGCAAAATTTGTTTATTGAGGTGGACAGTAAATTTCAAGAAACATTATCTGATGAGATTATTAAAAATTTACAATTCATTTCAAAAAATGAAGCTTTATTTAATATTCATTTTCCTAAAAATCAAGAACTTTTAACTAAAGCAATGCAACGCTTAAAGTTTGAAGAACTGTTTTTTATCCAATTACAATTGATTCGGAAAAACTTACTCCATAAAACAAAAATTAAAGGCTATGTTTTTGATACTGTAGGCGATAATTTTAATAAATTTTACAATGAATATTTGCCGTTTGAGTTGACCAATGCTCAAAAAAGAGTGGTGAAAGAAATCCGTAAGGATATGATTACAGGAGCTCAAATGAACAGGTTGTTACAAGGAGATGTTGGCTCAGGAAAAACGATAGTAGCCTTGCTAAGCTTGTTGATTGCGATTGATAACAGATTCCAAACTGCATTAATTGTACCTACAGCAATTTTAGCAAACCAGCATTATAATGCCATTGTAGATTTGTTAAAAGATTTAAAGATTAGTATTAAACTACTAACTGGAGCTACAAAAACTAAAGAACGAAAAATTATTCATGAAGCCTTAGAAGATGATTCTTTAGATATTTTAATAGGTACACATGCTTTATTAGAAGATAAAGTGCAATTTAAAAATTTAGGTTTGGCCATTATTGATGAGCAACACCGATTTGGAGTTGCCCAACGGTCAAAAATGTGGATGAAGAGGAATCAGGATAAAGAGGTTGGAGGGGCTTTTATCCCACCACACATTTTAGTAATGACGGCTACACCAATACCTAGAACCTTAGCAATGAGTGTGTACGGAGATTTAGATATTTCTGTTATTGATGAATTACCTCCTGGTAGAAAACAAGTAATGACAGCTCATAGATATGATAGCAATAGACTGAGTGTGTTTAAATTTATGAAAGAAGAGATCGCAAAAGGCAGGCAAATTTATGTAGTGTATCCTTTAATACAAGAGTCTCAAAAGCTTGATTTTAAGGATTTAATGGATGGCTATGAAAGTATTATAAGGGAGTTTCCTATACCAAAATACCAAATTAGTATTGTTCATGGTAAGATGAAAGCAGCCGATAAAGATTTTGAAATGGATAGGTTCGTAAAAGGAGAAACACAAATTATGGTAGCTACAACGGTTATTGAGGTAGGTGTAAATATTCCGAATGCCAGTGTCATGATTATTGAAAGTGCTGAAAGGTTTGGCTTGTCGCAATTACACCAACTTAGAGGAAGGGTTGGGAGAGGAGCAGAGCAAAGTTATTGTATTTTAATGACTAGTTTTAAATTAACCAGCGATGCAAAAACGAGATTAGATACCATGGTTGAGACCAATGACGGATTTGAAATTGCAGAGGTTGATTTAAAACTTAGAGGTCCTGGAGATTTGATGGGGACTCAACAAAGTGGTGTTTTAAATTTAAAAATTGCTGATATCATTAAAGATGCTCATATTTTAAAACGAGCAAGAAATATGGCGGCTCAAGTATTAAAAAGTGACCCGAATTTAAAAAAGAACGAACATAAATATATTAAGAGAGCCTACATGGCACTGAGTAAAAACAATGCTATCTGGTCTAATATCAGTTAATTGAAAACTAAAAAGTCCTGAAAAATATTTTTCAGGACTTTTTATTCAGGGGGAGAAAGGTGTTTCTCTTATTATTACAAAGATAAGTAATATCTAACTAAAGTAAAACGTTAATTGTTAGACTTATTAAGTAGTTTTCAACAATTTTTTTTAAATGTATTTTACATAATATGTTATTTATCATTTTTTTTATGAGAACAGTTTCTTAGATTTACGGACTTAAAAAATAGATATGATTTTTATTACAGATGGAGGTTCTACAAAATGTGATTGGATTGCAGTGGATAAAAATGGAATTCAATTGTTTGAAAAAGTAAGAACAAAAGGATTAAACCCTGCTATTTTAGCACCTGATGAATTGTTAGATAGAATTCATGAGAATGATTTTTTAAATTTACATAAGGATGAAGTAGAACAAATCTTTTTTTATGGAGCTGGTTGTGGGACAAATGGTCCAAAAAAAGCATTGAAGCAAGTACTGAAATTACATTTTCCTAATGCTAGAGTTAAGGTGGCGGAAGATACATTGGCAGCAGTATATGCAACGATAACAGATGGTGAGCCTGCCGTAGTTTGTATTTTAGGAACAGGATCAAATTGCACTTATTTTGATGGAGAAAAAACGCATCAACGTATAAATTCTCTTGGTTATATTTTAATGGATGATGCCAGTGGTAATTATTATGGTAAACAAATGATTAGAGATTATTATTTTAAACAAATGCCCGAGAGTTTAAGGGTTTCATTTGCTGAACGCTATAATTTGGAAACTGATTATATTAAGTTTAATATTTATAAAAAACCAAACCCGAATGCTTATTTAGCTTCTTTTGCTGAATTTATGTTTTTTCATAAAGAGGATACATATATTACCGATTTAATTAAGGATGGAATTCGACTTTTTGCGAAGACAATGATTTTTCAATTTAAAGAAGAATTAAAAACTTCACCTGTTCATTTTGCAGGTTCCATTGCTTTTTTATCTCAAAATGAAATAAGAGAAGTGGCAAAAGAAATGGATTTTACGGTAGGTAATTTTGTAAAAAGACCTATTGAAGGGTTGTTAGAGTATCATACTAAGCATAGTAGTAACTAAAAAAATTGAGTATCTAACCTTTATTGTTTAACCGCAATCATAGAAATTTCTACATTTACATTTTTAGGTAAACAAGCCACTTGTACAGTTTCTCGTGCGGGTGCGGTTTCTTCATTAAAATAAGAACCATACACTTCATTAATAGCACCAAAATCATTCATGTTGGCAATAAAAATTGAAGTTTTTACTACATTTTCAAAAGTCATTTCAGCTTCAGCTAAAACGGCTTTAAGGTTTTCCATGACTTGTTTTGTTTCATTACTAATATTGTCTAAAACTAATTTTCCTGTTTCAGGATTAAATGCAATTTGGCCAGAAGTAAAAAGCATGTTATTTGTCAATACAGCCTGATTGTATGGCCCTATTGGTGCTGGAGCTTTTGATGTGGTGATGATTTTTTTCATGATTTTTTAGTTTAAATGAATCATTGCTAACTTAAGTTAATTATTTTGAACACTGAACACTGAACACTGAACACTGAACACTGAATATTCATCCGTCCGTAGCTTTAACGAAGGCGGGCTAAAACAACCGTTGGTCTGGTACTTTACGTTGATCGTATTTAATATCTTGAAATACAGAGGACTTTATACCAATAAAGAAATAATAAGTTGAGCTATCACCAAATGGCACCCAGTTAAAACTCATTCGCCAACTATCTAAATCTCTTTCAAAACTTAGGTTGGTAAAGGTGATACCTTTGTTCTTAAAATCATAACCAGAAGACAAGCCAACACTCCATTTAGGTGTTAATTCTATGTTACCAGAAAATTGAAGTGAGTTATTTGAAATTTCATTCTGTCTGTTTGAATTTGAATAACTAGCAGAATAACGTAAGCTTAATTTCCAGGGCAGTGTAGCTCCGAATAAATTGGCAACTTTGGTTCTACTTTCATCTTGATCATCTTCTGTATTTCTAGAGGTGATGTCTGTTCCAAATAAACTTTTATCATCTGAGCTTGCTGTCTTATTTTTCTTTGTGTCAGTTTCTGCTTCTTTATTGAACATGTCACTAGACAAAGAGTAGCTTGCTGACACATTAGCTCGTGTGAGCCTAAATAAGCTTCCTCCGTTATTAACATTGTAAGTATCAATCCTTTTACCACTAGCACTTAAAGCGTAAGGATCTAAAGCTGCACTGGCATTTAAGCTTAATTTATTATCAAAAAGGCTAGTACCTGCTGTAACTCTTACTGGGCTCCATCTTAACGAATCTGCCGCAATATTATAACTGCTTGAAAAGTTTAAATTGTTTAATAGTTTGATTTTTTTTGGCTCTGCGTCTGTAGAATCTTTTGCCACCATTTTGGCTTCAAGAGTATTGGCTAATGACAGACCAATGCTGTTAGACAATCCTCTCGAGGGAGCACCAAAAAGACCGCCAGTAAATCGACTAAACTCAGTGATATCTTCCTCGTCTTCACTTTGCTGTACTTCCTCATAATACCGACTGAAATCAGGTCTGTAATTATATGATATAGAGGGTCTCATTACATGCCTGATGGCTTCTAATCGTCCTTTTTTAAAGGTAAACATTCCGTAAAGTGTTGTAGAAGCCGAAATTCCAGCAGAATATTCTCTAAAAGCATCAAACTTATTGATGGTATCTTTTTCAATAAGATTTTCATCTGCATTGTAATTCTGATCAATGGTTTTTAAAGCCCAAACTTCATTATAATTTGCACTTGGCGATAGGGTTATGTACTTTAACGCTTTTAGATTTGTACTTGCAGAAATAGTGTGTTTTGCACCAGATCTAGCTTTGTCAAACATACCAGGTTTAAAAAACAGACTATCACTGGTTGTGACTTTATTTTGAGCATCTAAATTATAGCTTAAGCCAATATTATGAAAGACATTTTTTTTAGCTCCTATCTTAGGTGCAAATGGGTAGATTCTATCCATTGTCAATTGCAAAGAAGGCAATGTCATATCAATTTGCTTAGTATTTGTGTTTTGTGTATGATTTAAGGATAGGTTCATGTTAAAGGGTGTACCTACAAATTTTTTGTAATATGATATTGATGAACTAAAGGTATTGGTTACCCTTTGTGAAATATTGTATTCATTTAATGATTCATTAAAATATTGGCTACTTCCTAAATTTACGGATGAAGAGAATCGTGAATTTGGGCTAGACTGTTGTGATTGGCTGTGAGACCATCGTACATAAAAATTGTTTCTTTTTTGAAAATTTGAAAATCCCCGTTGCCCAGTTATTAAGTTTTCAAAACGCAAACTAAAATTACCACTAAATTTATAACGTTTGGCATAATTTGATTCAAATCGTGTTGCCCAGCTACCGTTGGTATACACGTCCCCTAAGACTGCTAAATCAACATAATCACTAATGGCGAAATAGTAACCACCATTTTGAAAGAAATACCCTTGATTGTTGTTTTGTCCGACACTAGGGATTAAAAATCCAGAAACTGACCGCTCTTTAGTTAGTGGGACATAGAAAAAAGGCAATACTACAGGTGTCGGTACATTTGCCAAATA
>CAYRZY010000106.1:0-10150 GCA_964428855.1 uncultured Flavobacteriaceae bacterium | reverse complement strand
TGAATACCATCGATACCTTGATCACCAGTTGCTCCTTTGTCACCATCAGGTCCTTTATCTCCTTGTGGACCTTTAGGGCCTTGTTGAAGTAAATTTGTTAAATCTATTGTTTGTGTACCACCATCTTCTAAAGTTAGTGTAATACTATTTGTTGCAAGATCTACACTAAAATCAGTAATTTGTTGATCGTCAGTATTGTCTAAGTAATTAGATAAATCAACAATTCCACCATCCTCTAGAGTAAGAATATTAGTTACCGCATCAAAGCTTAAAGCTTGATCATCAGATCCTGCATTATTTAAAGTAGATAAATCAACAGTCTGTGTGTTGCCATTTTCTAAAATTATTGTCAGAATATTTGTAACGTTATCTAAATTAAAAGCAGTTATAGTTTGGTTGTCAGTATTATCTAAGTAATTAGATAAGTCAACAGTGTCACCATCTTCAAGAGTTAGTGTGTTTCCGTTAAGGCTAATTTTTTGATCGTCAGAACTTGCACTCGCAATATTCAATGTTTTTGTACCACCATTTTCAAGTGTCAAGGTAAGGAAGACACCATTCAAACTAAAGTCTTGTATCCTTTGATTATCTGTATTGTCTAAGTAATTAGATAAATCAACAGTACCACCATCTTCTAAAGTTAAGATATTTCCGTTTAAGCTGAGTGCCTGATTGTCTGTATTTACATAAAGAGAAAGGTCAACTGAACCACCATCTTCTAAGCTTAGAATATTTGTAGCAGCGTCAAAGCTTAATTGTTGCTTACCTGCATCACATAAGTTTTGCCATATACCATTGTATTGATAAATACATTTTTCATCGATATTGTATACCAATGCTCCTTGGAGTGGAGTTATGGCATTCATTTCTATAGTAGAAACTCTTGTTAATACAAAAGTTTTTGTAGAACTTTCTAACTCTAATAATGATGATGTATCAATTGTATTAGGATTGTCTCCTATTTTTACTTGTCCGTATATTGAAGATGAAACAAGTAATACGATTAAAATTCTTAAAAATTTCATAATTTGGATTGGTTGCATTTAAATATCTCTATTATAAGTAAATTTTAAAACGCATAAAAAGAAGGATTATTATATATCTGTATAAACAATATAAAATGATATTTCCCTATAGTAAGTTTTAAAAAAAAGAGGTAAGAGCTAATTATTTGTTGAGTTTTTTAATCTTTTTAGTGTATTTCCTTAGCCAAAGCATATTTTTTGCATAAGGAATAAATTTAGGGTAAGGAATTTTTGCTATTTCGTGATTTTTTTTAGCTATTTGGTAGATGATTTTCCAATGTTTTCTAATGCTGTTAATTGCACCAAAGTAGGTTGAATTTTCTGGGTCGTAAATATGTGTAGGTTCAGAAATAATTCCGTTTATTTCTAATACTTTAAAATTTTTACCAGCTGTAAGTTCTTTAAAAGTATTGTATTTGATGTCTAAACGTCCGTAAAACCAATTGTCAATTTGTTTAGAGAAACCATCCATCATCTTTTCTAATTCTTTGTTTATTAAATGATTACCGTTTTTAAATTGAGTTCCTTTTGAATGATTTCCAATGACTGAAAGCTTTATGATTTTATTCTTTTCAGGGATAGCCTGCATTTTTTCCTTATGGATGTTTTGAAGCAATTCATAATACAAATAAGCACGTTTATCCGCCAAGATTAATTCATATAAGTTAGAAGTGCCGTCACCAACAACGGTTAAAAATTTCTTTAAAGTGATAGAAGTTATTTTTCCTTCACGAGCATCAGGTATCCTATGGTAAAAAAGGCCACATTCTTTTGGGTAATCAATTAACTCTTGAATTATAATATCTATTTTGTTTTTATCTAAATAGTGTTTTAATTCATTTTCTGTATCAATTTTTTTTACCAAATAACCTCTAAATCCGATATCAGGTTTTGCTATTAAAGGGAACTCAATGTTGTTTTCTTTAATTTGAATTAAAGTTTCTTCAAAGCTTGTTTTTTCAGTAACTAATATTGATAAAGGTTTGTATTGTTCTGGAATCAATTTTAAGGTTCTAAACTTTGATTCTGTACCATTACCTGAATATTTTATAGCAGGGTTTGTAATTAAATAGGAAACTAAATGTCTTGCTTTGATTGTTGAGTAGATGTAGAACGGAGCAAGAGGTACATAGAACATGAAGGTAGGCCAATGTTCCCATTGTAGTAATTTGGTAAAGAATGATTTAATTTTAAGCATCCTATTTATCCTTGTCAAATAAGGCTCTTGATACTTTTATCAATCCGAAAGCAGTAACTGTAATGGCGATTATTCCTAAAAGTAATCCGATAATTAACAGCATGAAATTACCATCTTTTTTCAATGCTTTAAATCCGATAGTTATGACTATAGGAGCAATAAATAACAGCGGTAAGGCAATCACCAAGCGTTTAAATGCACTAAATAAAGAAGATTTATTTTTTTTCAAGAGGATAATTGTTTATTGTATTTCTAACATTGCCATGCTTTAGTAGTAATTCTTTAGCTAAACTTTCATCAATACCTAATTCACTCATTACCATTTTTACGCCTCTGTCAACTAACTTATCGTTAGAGAGTTGCATGTCTACCATTTTATTGCCTTTAATCTTTCCTAATTGAACCATAGTAGTGGTGCTAATCATGTTCAATACTAACTTTTGAGCAGTACCTGCTTTCATACGAGAACTGCCTGTTACAAATTCAGGACCTACAATAACAACTATAGGATAGCTAGCTGTTAAAGCCAAAGGGCTTTTGTCGTTACAAGTAATACAACCTGTAATGATATTATTTTCATTACATTTTTTAAGTGCAGCAATTACATAAGGTGTTGTGCCTGAGGCAGCAATACCTATCACCACATCTTTATCTGAAATTTGATGTTCTTGTAAATCTTTCCAACCTTGTGTAGTAGAATCTTCAGCAAATTCTACTGCTTTTCTAATGGCGATATCACCGCCAGCTATCAAGCCAATAACCAGGTCGTAAGAAACACCAAAAGTTGGCGGGCATTCAGAAGCATCGAGTACTCCTAATCTACCACTGGTACCCGCTCCTATATAAAAGAGTCGGCCTCCATTTTTTAATTTTGGAACAATCTTTTCTACCAAACTTTCTATTTGAGAAAGTGATTTTTCTACAGCTAGAGGTGCAGTTTTATCTTCGGTATTGATATTGACTAGCAATTCATGTATGTTCATCTTTTCAAGATGATTGTAATTAGAGTCTTGTTCTGTAGTTTTGGTGAAATTCATCATTGAAAAATATGCTTTATCTCTATGTTTTAAGATCTAAAAAAGCCTCTAATTAAGAGGCTTTAAGTTTGTTAAATAGTATTGATTATTTTATTGAAAGTTTCATTAGGTCTCATTTCTTTTGAAATTATTGATGCGTCAGGCATGTAATAACCATTTGTATCAATCGACTTACCTTGTATGCTATTTAGATTTTCTATAATAGAATTTTCATTGTCTTTTAAAGCTTGAGCAATTTTGCTAAAGTGATTTTGAAGCTCTGTGTCAGAACTTTGGTTGGCTAATGCTTCGGCCCAATACAATGTCAAGTAAAATTGACTTCCACGATTGTCAAGCTCATTTACTTTACGAGATGGCGATTTGCTAGTTTCTAATAGTTTGTCGGTTGCATTGTCTAAAGTTTCAGCTAAAACCAATGCTTTTGCATTGTTATTGGTGTTACCATAATGTTCAAGTGATACTGCTAATGCTAAAAATTCACCCAAAGAATCCCATCTTAAATGGTTTTCTTTTAAGAATTGTTGTACGTGTTTGGGAGCTGAGCCTCCAGCACCAGTTTCAAACAAACCACCACCATTCATTAACGGTACAATAGATAACATTTTTGCACTTGTACCTACTTCTAGAATAGGGAATAGGTCGGTTAAATAGTCGCGTAATACATTACCAGAAACAGAAATAGTGTCTTTACCATCTTTAACTCTTTCTAGGGTAAATTGAGTTGCTTCACCAGGAGATAAAATTCTAATGTCTAAGTTTGTAGTGTCGTATTCAGGTAAATATTGAGTTACTTTTTTAATAATTTCAGCATCATGAGCTCTCTTCTTATCCAACCAAAATACTGTTGGTGTTTGTGTTGCCTTAGCTCTGTCAACGGCTAGTTTAATCCAATTTTGAATAGGAGCATCTTTTACTTGACACATTCTCCAGATATCACCTTGTTCAACTTGATGTTCTAATAAAACAGTGCCTGTTGAGTCAATTACCTGAACTTTTCCGTTATTTTCTATTTCAAAAGTTTTGTCATGAGAACCATATTCCTCAGCTTTTTGAGCCATTAAACCTACATTAGGAACTGTGCCCATAGTGGTTGGGTCAAAAGCACCATGTTTTTTACAAAAATCTATGGTAGCTTGATAAATACTAGCATAAGAGCTGTCAGGAATTATTGCTTTTGTGTCTTGAAGGTTGCCTTCTGCATTCCATGTTTGTCCTGAAGTACGGATCATTGCAGGCATAGAAGCGTCAATAATAACATCACTTGGTACATGTAAGTTTGTAATGCCTTTGTCTGAGTTTACCATTGCTATAGCAGGGCCATTTTGATAGGCAGTTTCAATATCAGCTTCAATCTCTTTGCGTTTGTCTTCGGGGAGTTCTTGTATTTTAGAAAGTAAATTACCAAATCCGTTATTCACATCTACTCCAATTTCATCTAAAATTGCAGTATGTTTTTCGAAAACAGCAGCAAAGAATACACGAACTGCATGCCCGAATATGATAGGGTCAGATACTTTCATCATCGTAGCTTTCATATGTAATGAAAGTAATAAGCCTTTGGCTTTTGTATCAGCTATTTGTTCGGTTAAAAATTTCAGTAATGCTTTTTTACTGAGTACTGTACTGTCAATAATTTCACCTTTTAGTAATGCTAAGTCATCCTTAAGAATGGAGGTATTTCCGTTACTATCAGTATGTTGTATTTTAACAGTTGTAGCTTCTGGCAGTGTTATAGATTTTTCATTATGAAAAAAGTCACCTTGTGTCATGGTAGCCACATCAGTCTTAGAGTCTGCTGACCAAGCTCCCATCGAATGGGGATTCTTTTTTGCATAATTTTTTACTGCTTTTGGTGCACGTCTATCAGAGTTTCCTTCTCGTAATACAGGGTTTACTGCACTACCTTTAATTTTATTATATCGTGATTTTATATTTTTCTCATCATCATTATTAGGTTCGTCAGGATAACTAGGAATGCCATATCCTTTAGCTTGTAATTCTTTAATTACAGCTTTTAACTGAGGTACAGAAGCACTAATATTTGGTAACTTGATAATATTAGCTTCGGGTTTTTTAACCAATTCACCTAGCTCAGCTAAAGCATTAGGAACTTTTTGATCTTCATTTAAAAAATCAGGAAAAGTAGCTAGAATTCTTGCGGCCAAAGAAATGTCTTTCGTTTCAATTTGAATTTCTGCTGATTTTGTAAATGCTTTCACTATAGGTAGAAAAGATGAAGTTGCTAATGCTGGAGCTTCATCTGTTATTGTGTAAATTATGGATGCTGATTTTGACATGTTTTATTTAGTTATTTGTACTAACGTGTAAATTTGTTTAAGTAGAGCAAAGTTACTAATAAATGCGGGAATTTTATGAGATAATTTAGCAAACAAAAAGCACCTTAAAAATAAGGTGCTTTTATCAATTGTTCTTTATAATAATTTATCATTTAAGGATTGTGTGCTTAACACTGTTGCTTTTGATAAGATTAAAGAACAATATATGTAACGATAAATACCGTTATCATTTAGAATCTAAAAACTCATAGTAAAATTTCAAAATAAAACAAAAAGGGATTAATGTTGATTTTGAATTTAGATTCGATGCATAAAACTACGATTATTAGTAAAGTAGTGTTTGGTAGCTTGCGTATCTTTTTCAACAGGCTATTAACAAGGGTTGTTAACAATTGTTAATAAGAAGATGCGTGTGATTTATATGTGTATACAAATTTTAGATCGGGTCAGAATGTTCGTTAAGATGCATGGTTTACACAAGTTAAAGATTATGCTTTACACTAAATGGGTCTCTAACCTTGTTGAAGATTCTTTATTTTTAAAAGAAAATACGTATACTTGTAAAGTATAATTAACTATAAAAACCATGAAAAAAATCCTATTTCCAGTATTAGTTTTTCTGTTTCTGTCTATTAATTCAAATATATTAGCTCAGGTTGAATTGCCACATGCCATAAGTAGTAATATGGTAGTACAACGTAATGCTCCTGTTAAAATTTGGGGTACTGCACATAAGCGAGAAAGAGTTACAGTTTCCTTTAACGGACAAACCTTAAAAACCAAAGCTAATAGAAAAGGAAAGTGGCAAGTGATATTGAAAAATATGAATGCAGGAGGGCCTTTTAAAATGAGTATCAAAGGAAGAAAGAATACCATAGCATTAGAGAATATTTTAATTGGAGATGTTTGGGTGTGTTCTGGGCAATCAAATATGGAAATGTCAGTCGTTCGTTCTAATAATGCAGATGCTGAGATTGCTACTGCAAATTATGAGAACATGCGTCTTTTTACAGTGCCTAGAAATATTAGTGATAGCCCTTTATGTGATACAGAGGAGAGTACTTGGTTGAGCTGTTCTTCCGAAAATATTGCTCAGTTCTCAGCAGTGGCTTATTATTTTGCACGTAGATTGCAAAAAGATATCAATGTGCCTATCGGTTTGGTGCATACAAGTTGGGGAGGTACTGGTGTTGAAACATGGACAAGTAGAGAAGGTCTAGCCAATCAAGAAGGTTTTGCTAGAGAGTTAGAATATCTTAAAGACTATAATCCTAAAACTTATGCTGATAAGCGAAAAGCAGAATTATTAGCTGTTACAGGCCCCTTACCTGAAAAGGATTTGGGTATGGTAGATGGAAAAGCAATTTGGGCAAACCCTACTCACGATTTTTCTACATGGAAAACCATGAAATTACCCAATCATTGGGAGAATGAAGGTTTGATAGATTTAAATGGAGTGCTATGGTTTCAAACAAATTTCGAATTAGACGAAGAAGAGGCAAAGCATCCTATAACTCTTAATTTAGCACGTATAGACGATTCTGATGACACCTATGTTAATGGAATACGAGTAGGAGGGATGGTAGAGAAATATGATGAGCCAAGAGTTTATCCTGTGAAAACAGGAATAGTCAAATCGGGAAAAAATACACTGGTGGTGCGTGTTGAAGATATTTTATATGGCGGCGGGTTTAAATCAAATGGGAAAGATTTTTTTGTTAAAACTAGCAAACGGAATATTTCGTTATCTGGACTTTGGAACTATAAAATAGGGAAAGGTGAAATTGAAGTTAGAGGAGGAGGGAATCCGAATACAATGCCAACATTATTGTTTAACGGCATGATAAATCCGATACTTCCCATGACAATGAAAGGTGTAATTTGGTATCAAGGAGAGCACAATGCAGGGAGGGCTTATGAGTATAGAAAGCTGTTTCCTAATATGATTCAAGATTGGAGAACGCAATTTAATCAAGGAGACTTTCCTTTCTTATTTGTACAATTGGCAAATTTTCAACAAGCAGAAGCATTACCTGCTGATAGTGACTGGGCAGAATTACGAGAAGCACAATCTATGACACTTGATAATACTTCAAATACGGGTATGGCAGTGATTATTGATATAGGTGACGCTAATGATATTCACCCTAAAAACAAACAAGATGTAGGCAAACGTTTGGCTGTTGCAGCACTTAAAATTGCATATGATAAAGATGTATGTACAAGTCCTACTTATGAGTCTATGCAAATAGATGGAAATGTAGTGCGGATCAAATTTAAAGAAACGGGAAAAGGGTTGCTAGTCAAAAATAATTATGGCTATGTAAATGGTTTTGCTGTAGCTGGTGCGGATAAAAAATTCTATTGGGCTAAGGCAACTATTGAAAATGAGAATACAGTTGTGGTTTCTTGTGATGCTGTAGAAAACCCAGTAGCTGTCCGATATGCTTGGGCAAATAATCCGCACGATGTGAATTTATACAATAGCGAAGACCTACCAGCTGATCCATTTAGAACGGATGATTGGCCAGGGCTTACTATTGGTAAGAAAGTGAAGTACTAAAATTGATTAAGTCATAACAAGTCAATTTTTAATACCGTTACAAAACTAAAAGCCATTGAAAATTCAATGGCTTTTAGTTTTGTATGTTTGGAAGATTATGAAAATAATTTTTCCATTTTTTTCTTTTCTTCTTCTGCTAGTTGAGCATCTACTAAAATTCTACCACTATGTTCGTCAGTAGTAATTTTTTTTCTAGTTGCAATTTCAACAATCTGTTGAGGTGGTATGGTAAAGAAAGAACCTCCAGATGCACCTCTTTCAACAGGTACAACAGCTAATCCGTTTTTTACATTAGCTCTAATTCTATTATAAGCATTTAATAGACGGTCGTCAATTAACTTTCTGTATTGATCTAATTTTTTATGCAACATTTTTTCTTCCTTTTCAGTCTCAGCTAAAATGGCATCTAATTCGTCTTTTTTATGCTTTAAATGGGAATCTTTTTCTTTTAGCTTTTCTTTAGCTGCAGAAATGATTTCATTTTTATACTCAATTTTTACAGAAAACTCTTTAATGTGTTTTTCTGCCAATTGAATTTCAAGATCTTGATATTCTATTTCTTTACTAATAGAATCAAACTCTCTGTTGTTTCTTACGTTTTTTTGTTGCGTATTGTACTTTTTGATTAAAGCTTTAGCTTCTTCAATTGTATTTTTTCTGTTTTTAATACTTGTATCTAAATTTTCAACATCATTATTGAAATTATCTAGTCTCGTATTTAAACCTTGAATTTCATCATCTAAATCTTCAACTTCAAGAGGAAGTTCTCCTCTTGTACTTTTGATTTCATCGATTCTAGAATCGATTAATTGTAAATCGTATAAAGCTCTTAGTTTATCTTCTACGTTTAATTCTTTCTTTGCCATGTTTATATATAGTTGACTGGATTTGTGTTTGTTTCCGCTAAAATGATGGCAAAATTACGGAATTTTTTTGTAAGATAATCTACTAAAAGGTTTTTTGTAAACTGCTCGCTTTCATAATGACCGATATCTGCTAAAACTAATTGATTCTCAGCCTTGTAAAATTCATGATATTTAAAATCTGCTGAGATGTAAATATCTGTCTTAGCTTTTTTTGCTGTATCAATTGCAAAACTACCAGAGCCTCCTAAAATAGCGACTTTTTGTATGGGTTTGCCTAATAATTGTGAGTGACGAATGCTTTTCAAATGAAATTTCTCTTTTAATAACGATAAAAATTCTTTTTCATCCATTGCTTTTGGCAATTCACCAATCATGCCCATACCAATATGTTGGTGAGAATTGTCTGTAGTGACAATATCATAGGCAACTTCTTCATAAGGATGTGTGTTAAATAGTGTTTTAAGGATGTTGTTTTGTAAATGCTTTTCAAAAATGACACTGATAAAAGTTTCTCTTTCTGTATGTAGGCTTCCTTTTTCGCCTTTGGTAGGATTTGAATTTTCATTTCCACGATATGTACCAGTTCCTTCAAAATTAAAACTACAATCATTATAATTGCCAATAGCACCAGCTCCTGCTTCGAATAAAGCGGTTCTAACTTTTTCTGCATCATCTACAGGTACATAAGTGGTTAATTTTTTTATGAGCCCTTGTTTTGGTAGCAAAACCTTCGTGTTTTTTAGCGTAAGTATTTCTGCCATTTTGTATGATACGCCTTTAAAACTATTGTCTAATGCCGTATGGATACTGTAAATGGCAATATCATTCTTTATAGCTTTCAATACTACACGTTCTACGTAGGAGTTCCCATTTAATTTTTTTAATCCTGAAAATATAATGGGGTGGAAGCTTATAATTAAATTACAGTTTTTTTTGATAGCCTCATCGACGACAGTTTCTAAGGTATCTAAGGTAACTAAAACACCGGTTACTTCTGTGTTGTAACTGCCCACCAATAAGCCAACATTGTCAAAATCTTCTGCATATTGTAGCGGAGCCAATTCTTCTAAGTAATCTGTGACATCTTTTATTTTCATTTATTTATATTTTAATTTTGAACACTGAACACTGAACACTGAACACTGAACACTGAACACTGAACAC
>CAYRZY010000105.1:0-10186 GCA_964428855.1 uncultured Flavobacteriaceae bacterium | reverse complement strand
CAATAAGTGTACAATCAAAAAAATCATCAAACAATAAAAACTATTGATATGAAACATATAATAACAGTACTAATTTTTCTATTAGGCATTCAATTGATAGCTCAACAACAAAGAAAGATTGCTTTTGGGCCATACATTCAGCAAATGAGCACTAAAGATGCCACTATTTGTTGGTCTACCATTGCTAGTGAAACTTTACTTAAGGGTGTTAATGGTAAAACAGATACCATTCGTGAATATCAACAGCACAAAATTGTTTTAGGCGGCTTAGAGCCAAACACCACATATTCGTATGATATTTTGCATGACGGATCAGATGAAGGTAAAGGGCAACTAACAACATACCCCAATAAAATAACGCCTTTTAATTTTGTGGTGATTGGCGATACTAGAAACAGGCATGATGTGCATTCTGAAATTTTAGGTAAACTACTAGAAAAGAAGCCTAGATTTATTGTTAATTCAGGTGATTTGGTTGCTAATGGAAGATCTATTAAAGATTGGGAGAACTTCTTTAGAGTGAGTAAGCCATTAATGAAAAGTACGCCTTACTATCCAGTATTGGGAAATCATGAAAAAGATTCACCTTATTATTATAACTTTTTTGATTTGCCAAACAATGAAAAATACTATTATTTTACTGTTGGAGATGCACTTTTTATTGTTTTAGATAGTGAAGGTAAAGAAATTTCAGAACCGAGTTTTATTAGCGAAGAAAATAACGACAAATTTTGGCATGAAGCTTTTGAAGATTATTTTACAGCGCAAAAAAAATGGTTACAAAAGGTACTTGACCTAAACAAAGAAGCAGGTTTTGTATTTGTTTTTCAGCATAAGCCTCTATATAGCATTATGAAATCTAGAGTTGAAGAAGCAGAAATGACTCGTAATTTTTGGGGAGATATTTTTTCTCGTAATGGAGTTCAGGTTTTTTTGAATGGACATGACCACCATTATCATCGGGCTGTAAAGGATAATGTTCAATATATTACTTCAGCTGGGGGTGGGGCACCATTGTATACTTTTGACGCCATACAACCAGAGACTGTAAAGTATAAAAAAATCGAACATTTTGTAAATGTAGAAATTAAAGAAAATACTGCCATTTTACATGTAATCGATATTAATGGTAATGAATTTGACACCATTGTTGTAAAGAGAAGAAAAACAAATACTAAATAGAGAAAAAACAAGCAAACCCTAAATTTAGCTACCTAAAGCTTTTACGATATTCGGTTGGGGTTTTTCCCATGCTTTTTTTAAAATAGTGATTAAAATTGGCCAAATTATTATAACCACATTCAAAACAAATAGAAGTGATTTGTTTATCTGTTTCAGCCAATAATTTTGCGGCCATTCCAATACGAACACTTTTTACATATTCCATAAAGGTCACATTCGTTTTCTTTTTAAAGTATCTACAAAAAGAACTCGGTGACATATTCAGTACATCAGAAGCATCATCTAATCTAATGCCTTCTTGAACATTTTGAAAAACAAATTCATAAACTTTATTTATTTTTTCGAGATTTTTTGAAAAAGTAATATCTTGATTTACGGGATTAGAAAGAAATTCATAATCATCAACCTTGAGCAATATATTAAATACCTGCAATAAACCAATATAATATTCTAATCCTTTAAGGTGAACCATTTCTTTAAGAATATTTATAATTTCTTTTTTATTGATATTTTTAAATAATATTCCTCTATTCGCTTGTCTTAATAGGCCTACCATGTTTTCAAGCTCTGGCATATTAAAAAAGTCGGATTTTAAAATATTTTCCGAAAAATGAGTAACAAGACAAGTAGGTTCATTGTCATTTTCTTTATCCAATAATTCCCAACAATGTGGTAAACTTGGGCCTAATAGCACAAAATCTCCTGATTTAAAACCAGAGATATTGTCGCCTATAATTCTTCGCCCAATACCTGAGTATATAAAATTGAGCTCATAATTCTGATGTGAATGAACCCTTGCATTAGATTTTAATGGCAATGCTCTAGTTACAAAAGAATGTTTTTCAGGGACAAATATTTTTTCAAAAACAAATTCCATAGATATTATCTTAACTATTTAGCCATAAAAAACTGTTTGAATAGATAATAATGGTTAATATATAATGTAATATATATAATATTGTTGAGATATTTTATATTTTTTTAAACTTACTTTGTTTTGTAAAATGTCAAAATCTATGAATTTACCAATTAGAGGGATTATTCCTCCAATGATTACCCCACTAAATGAAGACGGTAGTTTAGATGTAAAAGGGCTGCAAAAACTTATTGAACATTTAATAGGAGGCGGTGTACATGGTATTTTTTTACTGGGTACGAATGGAGAAGCACCCAGTTTGACATACGAATTACGTAAAGAGTTGATAAGTAATGCTTGTGAATTTATAAATGGTAGAGTTCCTATTTTGGTAGGTATAACAGATACTTCTTTTGAAGGATCATTAGAAATCGCCAATCATGCAAAAGAAGTAGGTGCAGATGCTGTAGTTATTGCTCCACCTTATTATTTTCCTATTGCACAAGCTGAAATGGTAGATTATTTAGAAGCCTTAGTGCCTAAGTTGCCCTTGCCCTTTGTAATGTATAATATACCCAGTTGTACAAAAATGCAGCTCTCATTAGAAACAATTAAAAGAGCAAAAGAATTAGGATGTATTGGTGTTAAAGATAGCTCTGGTGATATGAACTATTTAAATATGATTATAAAAGAATTTAAAGATTCGCCAGATTTCTCAATTATAGTAGGGACTGAAAGTTTTTTGCCAGAAACTATCGCTAACGGTGGTCATGGTGCTATAGCAGGAGGGGCTAATTTTTTCCCAAGATTATTTGTAGATCTGTATGATGCGGCCTTAAAAAATGACAAAGAAACTATCGATAGACTTCTAGACAAAGTCTTGAATATTTATGAGACTATTTATAGTGTAGGCCAACATACTTCTAAATATACCAAAGGGACCAAGTGTACATTGTCTGTAATGGGAATATGTGATGATTTTATGAAATTACCTCTTAAAAGGTTTGACAAAAAAGAGAGAAATAAAATTGAAAAGTATGTCAAAGAATTTGAATTATCTAACGTATTGAATTAAAAATGAACTATCAATAAAGAGTTGTTGTTTAAGAATTCTGTCTACTGTAGTTTAGTGTGTTAATCATTTGTTTGAAGTATTTTTTTAAGAGATTTATTACCTGCCTACGCATGAATGGAATACACATCTTAATCGTCAGACTGCGCAATAACCTATTTTGAATAGGAGTGTATTCGGGCAGGTATCTGAGAGAAAAATCAAATACGGGATTCTCAGAGTCTGAAATTTGGTTAATGCGCAGACTCCCGTTGTAGATACTATAATACTAGTGGTATTGGCATTATTATTTTCTGAGTCTAGTTATAAGAAGAATAGAAATAAATTTGAAAGTTAAATTTGGAATATTTAGTACAGCAGATATTGCTATAAAACAGGTTATACCTGCAATGCTTAGCTGTAAACATTGTGAAGTAGTCGGTATTGCATCAAGATCATTAGAAAAAGCACAAACTGTAGCAAATCATTTTCAGATACCTAATTTTTTTGGAAGCTATCAAGAACTGTTAAATGATAAATCAATAGAAGCAGTTTATATTCCACTTCCAAATCACTTACATGTTGAATGGGCAATTAAAGCATTAAAAGCTGGTAAACATGTACTTGTTGAAAAACCAATTGCCATGAGTAGTGCCGAAGCTCAGCAATTATTACATGAAGCTAAGAAGCATCCTAAACTTAAAATTATGGAAGCTTTTATGTACAAACATCATCCTCAGTGGATAGAAGTAAAAAGAATGATAAAAAATGGAGTTATTGGAGAATTAAAAGTTATTCAATCTTCTTTTTCTTTTTTTGATGATAATCCAAATAGTATAGTAAATAAAAAAGAATACGGAGGCGGTAGTTTGATGGATATTGGCTGTTACCCTATTTCCGTTTCACGTTTTTTATTCGATAAGGAACCTAAAAAAGTTTGGGCGGCCATAGAATATCATCCTGAATTTAAGATAGATATTACAGCTTTGGGAATTCTTGAATTTGAACAAGGAAGCACTACCTTTTTTAGCTCTATTCAAATGATAGATAATCAGCGTGTCCAGATTTTTGGTACAGAAGGAAGTATTGAGATTCCTATTCCTTTTAGTCCTCCAAATGATAAGGTGACAAAAATAGTTTTAGTGAAGAATAATGTAAAAGAAGAAATAAAATTTGAAATATGTAACCAGTATGCACTTCAGGTTGATGCGTTTTCACTGGCAATTTTAGAAGACAACAAAGTTTCTACAGAATTTGAAGATGCTATAAATAATATGATTGTAATCGAAAAGATGTTGAAAAATTCATCTATTAAATAAAAAAGAAGAAATATGAGGCTATTGATTCATAAAAACTATGATGATCTAAGTAAATGGCTGGCCTATTATATTGTTGGTAGAATTAATAAATTTCATACTACCAATAAAAAGCCTTTTGTATTAGGGTTGCCAACAGGGGCATCACCTTTGGGTGTTTATAGTGAACTTATTAAGCTTCATAAAGCAGGTAAAGTATCGTTCAAAAATGTG
Organism: uncultured Flavobacteriaceae bacterium; assembly: GCA_964428855.1. Lineage (GTDB taxonomy): Bacteria > Bacteroidota > Bacteroidia > Flavobacteriales > Flavobacteriaceae > Aureibaculum. Next base: position 5,568 of record CAYRZY010000105.1, on the reverse strand, counting down.
ATTACTTTTAATATGGATGAATATGTTGGAATACCAGAAAATCATACTGAGAGTTATCACTACTTTATGCACACTAATTTTTTTAATCATGTAGACATTCCAACCAAAAACATCAATATGCTAAATGGTAATGTCAAAAATTTGAAACAAGAATGTGATGATTTTGAAGAGAAAATAAAGAAAGTTGGAGGCATTGAACTTTTTCTTGGCGGTATTGGGTCAGATGGTCATATTGCTTTTAATGAGCCAGGTTCTTCTCTTAGTTCACGTACAAGATTAAAAACGCTTAGTTACGATACCATTCAAGCAAATGCTCGGTTTTTCAATAATGATTTAGACAAAGTACCAAAAACAGCACTTACCGTAGGTGTTGGTACTGTTATGGATGCTAAAGAATTGATAATAATTATTAGCGGATATAAAAAAGCAAGAGCTCTGAAAAAGGTTGTAGAAGATGGAGTAAATCATATGTGGACCGTCTCTATGTTACAATTACATGAACATGGCATGATATGTTGTGATGATAAAGCTACGATGAAAATAAAGGTAGAAACCGCAAAATATTTTAGAGAAATTGAACAAGGAGCAGTTGATAGTTTGCCTGAATTATTTTAGGAAGATGAGTTTTATTATCCTATAAGAAGTTCAAAAATAATAAGGATTAGTACATATTGGTCATACGTACCATCGAATAAAAATCATGTATATTTCATTAAAAAAATTATAAATATGAGTGAAGCCAAATTGAAAAGAACCTTAAGCCCATTAATGCTTTGGGGTTTGGGAGTAGGGTATGTAATATCTGGAATGTATTTTGGATGGAATCTAGGTTTAGCCGAAGGCGGAACTTATGGTTTAGCTATTGCCACAGTTTTTATAATTATAATGTATGTTACCTTTACGTTTAGTTATACAGAAATGGCTTGTGCAATACCAAAAGCGGGAGGTGCTTTTGAATATGCAAACAGAGGTTTAGGTAAACATCTAGGTTTTGTTGCAGGTATTGCCCAAAATATAGAATTTGTTTTTGCTCCACCAGCTATTGCTGCTGCTATTGGAGCATATTTGCACTTGTTGTACCCTACAATTGATTTAATTGCTTTTGCAATAGGAGCCTATTTAATTTTTACAACCATAAATATTTTAGGTGTAAAATTAGCAGCATCTTTTGAGTTAATTATAACAGTTTTGGCAGTAATAGAGCTTCTTATTTTTGCAGGAGTAGCTTTGCCAGAATTTGAATTTAGTAATTTACAAATCAACCCTTTTCCAAATGGTTATGCAGGTATATTTGCAGCAATCCCTTTTGCAATCTGGTTTTTTCTTGCAATTGAAGGAGTTGCTAATGTAGCAGAAGAAGCAAAAAACCCACAAAAAAGTATTTTAATAGGTTTTGGCTCAGCAATATTAACGTTAGTAGTTTTATGTATTTTAACATTTGTAGCTTCGGTTGGTGTTGCAGGCTGGGAAGCAGTTGTATATCCTGAAGGTAGTACTATTGCTTCAGATTCACCATTACCTTTGGCTTTAAATCATGTGGTAGGCAGTAGTCATGTGTTGTATAAATTGTTAGTTGGTATTGGTCTTTTAGGTTTAGTAGCATCATTTCATGGAATTATTTTAGCAGGAGCAAGAGCAACTTTTGAGTTTGGTCGTGTGGGATATGCTCCAAAATTATTAGGAAAAGTACAACCGAAATTTCAAACACCTACGAATGCTTTAATCGTAAATATGATTGTAGGAATTATAATTCTATTCACTGGAAAAACAGGTGAGATTATTACGATAGCTTGTTTCGGGGCACTGTGTTTATATATAGTTTCTATGTTTTCGTTTTTTGCATTACGTAAAAACGAACCCAAAATGGAAAGACCTTTTAAAGTGCCATTCTATCCTTTGTTTCCAGCAGTTGCATTAATTATTGCCACAATATCATTAATTGCAATGACCTATTTTAATTTCTATTTAGCACTTATTTTCTTCGGAATAGTAGGTTTATCTTATTTATACTTTTTAGTTTTTCTCAATAAAAAAATGCAATCATAATTATGAAAAAAGACGAAATAATAGCAAAATTAAAATCGAGTGAGCACAGTAAAGTAAAAGTAGCCATTGTAGATATTGATGGAGTTTTACGTGGGAAGTTTATGAGTAAGGATAAATTTATTTCTGCCTTATCTTCTGGATTTGGATTTTGTAGTGTGGTTTTTGGTTGGGACATGGTAGATGTCGATTATGATAACGTAAAAGTTACAGGTTGGCATACAGGTTATGGAGATATTGATGCTACGTTGGCAATTGAAACATTTAGAACCATTCCTTGGGAAAATGACACACCCTTTATGTTAGCTGATTTTAGTGACGAAAGTAAAAAAACAGCAGCAGTTTGTCCTAGAACTTTGTTGAAAAAAGTAATTGAAGAAGCTAATAAAATGAATTTCAAACCATTTTTTTCGCAAGAATTTGAATGGTTTAATTATAGAGAAGCTACAGCAGATATTCATAACAAACAATTTAAAGATTTAAATTCGTTGACTTCTGGTATGTTTGGATATTCTATTTTAAAAATGTCTGAAAACAGTGCCTATTTTCATGATTTATTTGAATTAATGGAGCAATTTAATATTCCATTAGAAGGCTTACATACCGAAACTGGCCCAGGAGTTACAGAAGCTGCAATAGTTTATACCAATATATTAGAATCTGCAGATCGTGCAGCTTTGTTTAAAACTGCAGTTAAAGAAATAGGCTTTAAGCATGGCATTATTCCTAGTTTTATGGCAAAACAAACTAGCCAGCTTCCTGGTTGCAGTGGTCATATTCATCAAAGTTTATGGAAAAACGGAAAGAATTTGTTTTATGATGCAAAATCAAAAAACAAAATGAGTGACCTTATGCAAAGCTATGTTGCAGGACAATTGTTGTGTTTGCCAGAAATATTACCAATGTTTGCACCAATAATTAATAGTTATAAAAGATTAGTTGAAGGAGCTTGGGCTCCAACAACGGTAACCTGGGGAATTGATAACAGAACAACGGCATTACGAATACTAACACCAAGTGATAAAGCAACAAGAATAGAACATCGTGTGGTTGGATCTGATGTAAATTCATACCTCGCAATGGCCGCTTGTTTGGCAAGTGGACTCTATGGAATAAAAAATAAATTAAAACTTGAGGTTGAAGAAACTAAAGGCAATGGTTATAAAAATTTAACAAATGGCGTATTGCCTTCAAGCCTTATTGATGCTTCAAATAAAATGAAAGCTTCAAAAATTGCTAGAGAGTTATTTGGAAAAGATTTTGTAGATCATTTTACAAGTACCAGAGAATGGGAATGGCGAAAATTTGCTGCAGAAGTTACCGATTGGGAAACAAAAAGATATTTTGAAATTATATAATAATAACAAATGAATATAGATCAAGTTTATGGATTTAATTTTCCAACTCCAATACGTTTTGGAGCTGGAGCTATCAACGAATTATACGATTATTTAAAAAGTAATGGGTTGAGTAGACCATTATTAGTGACAGATAAAAATGTTGCAGAATTACCTTTCTTTAAGAAAATCGCCCAAGATATTGAAGCAAAAGGTATGAGTGCCGAAGTTTATAATGGCATGCATAAAAACCCTATTAAATCTGATGTGATTGATGGAGGAGACTTGTTTGATCAAACACAAAGAGATTGTGTAATTGGTATTGGAGGAGGCGTTGCTATTGATGTTGCAAGAGCAATAGTATTACGTGTTAACCACAGAAGAGATCTTTTTGATTATGACGATTTAATTGGAGGAGATAAATATGTAACCGAAGATGTGCCACACTTTATTGCTGTACCAACAACTTCAGGAACAGGAAGTGAAGTTGGTAGAAGTGCCATAATTTCGGAAGATGAATCCAAAAAGAAACGTATTCTCTTTCATCCAAAACTAATGGCAAAAATTGTTTTTGCAGATCCGTTATTAACTATGGAATTGCCTTCGTTTATTACAGCAGCAACAGGAATGGATGCTTTAACACACAATATGGAAGCTTATTTAGCTAAAGGATTTCATCCAATGTGTGATGGAATTGCGTTAGAAGGGATGCAACTTATCTCAGAATCTTTAGTAAATGCAACACATAAACCAGATGTAGAATCCAGAAGTAAAATGCTCTTGGCATCGTTAATGGGAGCAGTTGCCTTTCAAAAAGGATTAGGTATTGTACATAGTTTAGCACATCCATTATCTAGTTTGTTAGATACACATCATGGTTTAGCCAATGCGGTTAATTTACCTTATGGAATGGAATTTAATTATAACGGTTTTGAGGCACGTTTTGATAAAATGGCTGTAGCTTTAGGATTAGGGAATAATGCTGGACATAAAGTAGTTGATAGCCTTTTCGAATTAAATGAGAAGTTAAAAATACCTAAAAAACTTTCAGATATTGGTGTAAAAACAGCGCATATAGAGGAACTTTCAAAATTAGCTGAAGCTGATTTTTGCCATCCATCTAATCCAAAACCAGTAACACGCCAAGATTTTAAAATGCTTTACACAAAAGCTTTATAATATTTAGTGCTATGATAAAAATGGGAATATCAGCATGTTTTATGTATCCAGATATGAACCGTTTGGTTTTTGGAGCAAAATCCTTAAGCTATATCGAAAATGATATGGCAAAATATATCACTAAAAAAGGAATACTTCCTATCTTAATTCCAGATGTAGAAGATGAATATTTTTACGATATTCTTTCAGAAATGGATGGTTTTATTTTTCAAGGAGGTACTGATTTAGCACCAGAAACGTATGGTGAAAAACCAATAGGCAAGTGGAAAGGTGATGCTCATAGAGATCAATATGAATTAAAAATTTTAGATTATGCCATAAAAAATTCCAAACCAGTTTTAGGTATTTGTAGAGGATTTCAACTTATGAATGTTTATTTTGGAGGCACACTTTATCAAGATACTGTAACACAAAATCCAAAAGTAGAACAGCATCGTTCAGCAGAATTGTATGACACGATTAAGCATCCTGTAAATTTTGTTAAGAATGAATTTTTAGATAAAATTTATTCAAATGAAATAAATCCTCATGTAAATACAATCCATCATCAAGCTGTTAAAAATCTAGGAAATAATTTAGCAGTTTATGCAGAATCTAACGATGGCTTAATTGAAGCTTTTGGTTATAATAAAGAGCCAGAAGGAAAGGTTTTAGGTGTTCAATGGCATCCTGAATTTTTTCATACGATAAAAACAGAATTAATAGATGCACATAAAGTTTATGATGCATTTTTAAAACATATTAGAGAATAACACAACTATCCGAAAGCCGTGAATTAAAAATAGCTTGAGAATTCCGTATTTTTGGTTTGCAAACTTTAAATACATTTGATGTGACTCTACAAGCGCACTAAAAATACAAATACTCCACTACTTCGCCAAATCCTAGATTTAGTACCTAGGTGGATTTTTCTCGCAGCACCGCACAATGTAAAAGTGACAAGGGCTGTAGCCGATATAAAGCTTACGATCAATTTGTAGCACTGACTTTCGGACAGCTGAACAAGTGT
>CAYRZY010000104.1:0-10314 GCA_964428855.1 uncultured Flavobacteriaceae bacterium | reverse complement strand
AGGCGGACAGCTGACTGAAAAAATTAGACGCAAACCTTATGCTGTTGTTTTATTAGATGAGATAGAGAAAGCACATCCTGATGTGTTTAATATGCTCTTACAAATACTAGACGATGGTTATATTACGGATAGTTTAGGTAGAAAAATAGACTTTAGACATACCATTATTATTATGACTTCAAATATCGGAGCTAGACAATTGAAAGATTTTGGTGAAGGTGTAGGTTTTGGTACAGCTTCAAAAAAAGAACAAGCCGATGCCAATGCGAAAAGTGTGATTGAAAATGCCTTGAAGAAAAGCTTTGCTCCTGAATTTTTAAATAGAATTGATGATGTTATTGTTTTCAATGCTTTAGAAAAAGAAGATATTCATTCAATCATTGATATTGAATTGGAGAAATTATTAGATCGAATTGATGGTTTAGGCTATACACTTACATTAAGTGATAAAGCCAAAGATTATATTGCAGATAAAGGTTTTGACAGGCAGTACGGTGCAAGACCATTGAAGCGAGCTATTCAAAAGTATATTGAAGATGCGTTGGCTGAAAAAATTGTCAACTCTAAATTGAAAGAAAATGATTCTATTTTTATGGATTTAGATGAAGACAAACAGGAACTGACCATCAAAATTAAAAAAGGAAAGAAACCTGTAGAAGAAAAGAAATAATAATAATTTCTTGAAACGAACTACCTTTGAGATAGACCTATACAGGTGTCAGAAACAAGACCGCTTCGCTACAAAAACCAAGACATTTTTGTCTTGGTTTTTGATTTTACAATCATGAATCTTTAGGCTACACTAGGAGCTTAACTTCGATGATTTCTTTCGATTAATAATAAAAACCCTCCAAATGGAGGGTTTTTATATATAGCAAATATTACTCATACATATTATCAACATCTACTTCTGCTAAATCAACAAAAAGGGTTGCCATTTTTTCTGTAATGGCTTTAAAAAATCGCTCTCCTTTTTCTTTGGTGGAAAATTTCGGATTCCCAATTCCTGTATCATCACTTACTTGTGACCATTTTCGTTCTGCCCAAACCCATCCTTCAGAAAATGCTTTGATAACATTTTTCTTCTCTGAACCTAAACCTGCTTCTTCTAAAGGCCTCACCAATTCAGGCTTTAAATACAACATCAAACTTGTTTCCATTTCATCTGCATGATCTCCTGATTCTTTAAAGTACTTTGATTTATCTAACGATTGAAACCAATTTGATACACTTAAAAACATTTCAGGGAATTTAAGTCCTAATTCCCTTAGTATTGGTTTGAAATTATTACCTCCATGGCTATTAAATATCAATAATTTCTTAATCCCTTGTCTATTTAACATTTCAATAATATCTGTAAGAATTGCAAATTGTGTACTCGGATTCAAGTTGATATCTAAAAAAATATCAGACTGACCTGTATTGACACCAAAAGGAATAGTTGGTAATACAATAATTTTAGCACCTTGCTGCCATGCTATTCTTGCAGATTCTGCTGACAAACAATCAGACTCAATATTATCTGTCGCATATGGGAGATGATAATTATGAGCCTCTGTAGCTCCCCAAGGAAGAATCGCTAAATCTATAGTTCTGTCTTTTAAATCCTTCCAATTTGTTTCGGCTAATAAGTAAGGTCTAATCATAATTCTTAATTTACTCAAAAATAAAGAAATATTTAACATAATAACTCAAAGATAACATCTATTTTTGTTCACATAATTTAAAAAATTAGCCTGTGGTAGACAGGAAATAAATATAAACACATGAAAAAAATACTTTTATTGATGGCTATTGTTTCTATGATAGCATGTAAAAATAAAGATGCAGCAACAGATGTAACTGCAGAAAATGAAACTTCAATTTCTGGTGATAATACTACTGCTTCTGATGAAAAAGTAGCCTTATTAACTAAAGGCGATCGCAAACCTTCACCAAAATTTGTAAACTATGAGAATTACAAAGGTGGCACAACTTCATTAGATGATTTAAAAGGTAAATATGTATATATTGATGTTTGGGCTACTTGGTGTCCGCCATGTAGAGCAGAAATTCCATATTTAAAGAAAATAGAAAAGGAATACCACGGTAAGAATATAGAATTTGTAAGTATTTCTTTGGATGAAGATAGTGCTCATAAAACATGGAAAAGCATGATTGCTGACAAAGAAATGGGAGGCATTCAGCTTTATGCTGGTGGCGATACAGAATTTGTTAATGGTTATGGAATTAATGGCATTCCTAGATTTATTTTAATTGATGATGAAGGGAATATAGTTAATGGTAATGCACCTAGACCTTCTGAAGCTGCTTTGAGAACATTGTTTAAAAGTGTAGGGTTGTAAAAAATGGTTTGAAGCTCGAAATCAGGTGCTTGAAATTATTTTCACTTCTAATAAAATAAAAATGTCGTGATTTTCACGGCATATTTTATGAATTTATTTTGTATTAATCCTTCTGTTTTGGCTCTTTCTCTTTCTGAACTATAGGTAGTTCTTTCTTTAACAAATTCGCATAAGCCTCAGACAAATAATCAATACAATCAGAAGCTGTAAAAGTTTCAAAAACTTTAGTATTCATAGCTAGTTCTGAAGTCCTTCCATGTAGATAAACTCCTAAAACAGCCGCTTCAAAAGGAGAATATTGTTGAGCTATCAGCCCTGTAATAATACCCGTTAGCACATCTCCACTCCCAGCTGTGGCCAACGCTGGATTACCAGTAGTGTTGAAATAAATTTTCCCTTGATGTGCAATTGCTGTATATGCTCCTTTTAAGACAATAATAATTTTGTGCTTTTTAGAAAGTGCTACTAATTTTTTAAGCTTTGCATAATTATCTTTCCATTTACCAACCAACCTTTCAAATTCTTTAGGGTGTGGTGTTAAAATAGAATTTTCTGGTAATAAATTTAATAACGATTTATCCTTTGACAAAAGGTTAATTGCATCAGCATCTATCACTAATAGTGTTTTATTCAGTTTTAAAAATTTTGCAAATCCTTTTGCTGTATCAATAGCTGTTCCCATCCCTACTCCTATTCCAATAACTGTAGCCTTTGCTTTTGAATTAAAATAATGCAATTCATTTTCAGCATCAACTTCTACCATAACTTCAGGAATTGAAGTTTGTAAAATTTGATAGGCACATTTAGGCACATAAGCAGTTACTAAACCACTACCAATAGTTAAGGCGGCTCTTGAAGTTAATGATACAGCTCCAACTTTGCCAAAACTACCTCCCATAATTAGGCTATGTCCATAATCACCTTTATGGGAAAATTTTTCTCTGAATTTATAAATAGGTAATACATCAGCTTTCGTTGTTAAATGATAATCACTTTCAACAGTATTCAAGTACTCTTGATCTAAGCCAATATCAATAATATCCCAAGTATTTATATAGGCTTTATTTTCAGGCAGTAAAAATGCCAATTTAGGCGTTTGAAATGTCAAGGTATGATATGCTTTTATGACAGATTCTCGGTCAGTTACTGCTTTATCTGAAAATAATCCTGAAGGAAAATCTATAGAAAGCACATAAGCATTCGTGGTATTTATAAATTGAATGGTTTCTTTTAACAAGCCTTCTGGACTTCGAGATAAACCTAATCCAAAAATAGCATCAACAACCATGTCATTTTTAGTCACTTCTGGAAATTCAGATTTACAGGTAATCATCTCTGGCCAAACACCTATTTCTTTCAATCGTTCATAGTTCTTCAAAAAAGCATCTGAACGTTTATTATCACAATTAATAATATAGGTGTTTACATTATAACCATGCTGTTTTAAATGTCTTGCTACAACCAGTCCATCTCCTCCATTATTACCCGTTCCACAAAAAACTTGTATAGCTACTTGACTGCCTTTAAGTCTATTGTCAATCCATTGAAAACACAGATCTCCAACATGCTCCATAAGATCTAAAAAGCTAATATCACTTTTTTCAACCGTAATAGCATCTGCTTTATACAATTGTTTGGCAGAAAGTATTTTAGGCATCTTTATTTAGACTATTAAGTTAATAATTATGATGTTATTTTATATTACCAAAACATTGCATACAAAGCCGCTGTTATTATCATTACTACAAAAGCTCCAATATTGAATGTGGTTGAAGTCTTAAATAAGCTATCATTAAATTCAATTCCTTTTTCATCATCGGCACCTTTATTTTGCAGATAACTTAAAAGAGCAATAATTAACATTGTTAAAACAGCTGTCAATCCCATTTGGTGCATCCATGGTAAATCTAAAAATAATGGGCTTGTCGACCAGCCTTTAGGCCCCACTTTAAAATACATAGCAATCGGAATAGAGATCAAAGCTCCCCAAATTGCTGCATTGTTAGTTGTCTTTTTCCAAAATAAACCCAATATAAATACGGCTAAAATACCTGGACTCACAATACCTGTATATTCTTGAATATATTGAAATGCCTGATCTAAACCATCTAACATTGGTGCTATTATTACAGCAATCAATAATGCTACAGCAGCAGAAATACGTCCAACATTTACAGTAGTTTTATCGTCAGCATTTTTATTGATGTACTGCTTGTAAATATCCATCGTAAAAATGGTTGATGTAGAATTTAACATAGATGCTAATGAAGATACGACAGCTGCAGCTAATGCTGCAAAAGCCACACCTTTAAGACCTGTTGGTAAAAACTGCAATAACCAAGGATACGCTTTGTCTGCTTGCTCAATTGAAGGCATATTAAATTGTCCTGCACTTCCTAAACGAGTCATAATTTCAGGGTCATTTATCATTACATAAGCTGCAATTCCAGGAACAACAACTACTAAAGGAATTATTAGTTTTAAAAAGGCAGCAAACATAATTCCCTTTTGAGCTTCTTTTAAAGATTTTGCAGCTAGGGTTCTTTGAATAATATATTGGTTAAAACCCCAATAGTATAAATTAGCCACCCATAAACCACCAACCAACACCCAAACACCTGGCATATTTAAATATTGATTATTTAAACTTCCATCAGCCTTAAATTCATCAATAATCATGTGAAATTTATCTGGAGCTGCATCCCAAACTTGGCTAAATCCTGCGATTGCACCTTCACCATTTGACACTGTATTCAATGCAATATATGTAGTTACTAAGCCTCCTAAAACTAAAAAGACAACTTGAATTACATCTGTCCATGCTACTGCTGACAGTCCGCCATACAAAGAATAAGCAGCCGCAAAAAGTGCCAAGCCTATAATAGCATAGGTCATATCAAAGCCCATAATAGTATGAATTGCTAAACCTCCCAAATAAAGTACTGAAGTTAAATTAATAAATACATAAAGTGCTATCCAAAAAACAGCAAGTATCGTTTTTAAATTGGTTGAAAATCTTTTTTCTACAAATTCTGGAATGGTATACAAGCCTTTTTCAATAAAAATAGGTAGAAAATACTTCCCTACTATAATTAACGTTATAGCTGCCATCCATTCGTAAGAAGCAATCGCAAGCCCTAGTGCAAAACCAGAACCTGACATTCCAATAAATTGTTCTGCTGAAATATTTGCAGCGATTAAAGAGGCTCCAATTGCCCACCAAGGCAGAGATTTGCTGGCTAAAAAATAATCTTCTGCAGTTTTCTGCTCTCCTTTTTTATCTCTAGATACCCATAAACCTACACCTAATATTAGTACAGCATAAGTAATAAACACCGCATAATCCCAAAACCCAAATCCATTAGTCATAATAAATGATAGTTTTATTAGTTAAATAATTGTTTTCTTAGTTGAAAGGTTTCAAATGTAGTTCTTTTTGATAGAAATCAAAATTATAGCCCTATTTTTATCTAACATATTTTCCATACTTTTACCTCTTAATAATTTATCTAGATTTTAGACTATGAAATATTTATTTACTATACTTTTTATTTTAACGCTGTCATTTACTGCAACAGCACAAATATTTAAACCTGTAAAATGGGTTACTTCTGTAGAAAAGATATCTGACACCGAATATACACTGATTGCAACAGCTACCATTGATTCAGGTTGGCACTTGTATTCACAAACCGTGCCTGAAGATGGGCCTATCCCGACTACTTTCTCTTTTAAAGGAAATGACAACTATTCTAAAAAAGGAAATACCAAAGAAGGTAAAGGACATGAAGTAGATGATAAGGTTTTCAATATGAAAATAAAATATTTTGACAAAAAAGCAAGCTTTAAGCAGCGTATAAAGGTTAAAGCTACTGGTGAATTTGAAATAAAAGCTACTGTTGAATTTATGGTTTGTAATGATTCGCAATGTTTACCGCCTAATGAAATAGATTTAGTTTTTACCATTAAATAAGTTTTAGCATAGAATACATCATGAGAAAATTACTATCAATCCTTTTAATTCTTATAGCATTTACTACGGTAAAAGCACAAATAGTAGATCCTATAAAATGGACTACATCCGTTGAGAAAGTATCTGAAACTGAATATATTTTAATCGCTAAGGCTACTTTAGAGAAAGACTGGCATTTGTATTCTCAAGATGTACCTGATGATGGTCCAATTCCCACTACTTTTAGTTTTGAGACCAATGAAAACTTTGAACTTAAAGGCAATACCCTAGAAGATAAAGGTCATACTGAGTTTGAACCTGCTTTTGATATGGAGGTAAAATACTTTAAAGATAAAGCTGAATTTAAACAACGTATCAGGCTATTAACCAAAGAATTATCTTTAGTGAAAGGTGAAGTTGAATTTGGAGTTTGTAATGATATGCAATGCTTACCGCCTACTACAGTTGATTTGAGTTTTAATATCAATAACGATATTTCTAAAAACAATACTGCTGTTGCGGATGCTGATAATGACAGTGAAACCGAAACAGCATCCAAAGAAGAAAAAGAGGAAAAAAAAGGATTATTAAGTATCTTTATTATTGCTTTTCTTTCAGGTTTTGTAGCCTTATTGACACCTTGTGTTTTCCCAATGATACCTATGACAGTAAGCTTTTTTACCAAACAAAGTAAAACAAAAGCCGCGGGTATTAGAAATGCTATCATTTACGGATTGGCAATCATTGCTATTTATGTGCTTTTAGGCACAGCTATAACTGCAATTTTTGGAGCATCTGCATTGAATGCTTTGGCAACCAATGTTTGGTTTAATCTCATCTTTTTTGTCTTACTTATTGTTTTTGCTATTTCTTTTTTAGGAGCTTTTGAAATCACATTACCGAGTTCATGGGGTACAAAAATTGATAAACAAGCAGATAGAGGTGGTATTATTGGTATCTTCTTTATGGCATTGGCATTGGCAATTGTATCTTTTTCTTGTACAGGACCAATTGTAGGAACATTATTAGTTGAAGCAGCTTCTAAAGGAGGTATTGCTCCTATTATTGGCATGCTAGGTTTTTCAACGGCTATTGCTTTACCTTTTGCATTATTTGCTGCATTCCCAGGTTGGTTAAATTCATTACCAAAATCTGGTGGCTGGCTAAACACCATAAAAGTGGTATTAGGATTTTTAGAATTGGCATTGGCTTTTAAATTCCTTTCAAATGCCGATTTGGTATTAGATCTACACTTACTAGAACGCGAAGTATTTATTGCTATTTGGATTGCCATATTCGGAGCCTTATCCGTTTACTTATTCGGAAAAATACAATTACCACACGATTCTCCTTTAAGTCATATTTCAGTTGGCAGGTTGTTATTAGGATTAGTAACCTTATCATTTACCGTATATATGATTCCTGGTTTATGGGGAGCACCGTTGAATTTAATTAGTGCTTTCCCTCCACCACAACATTATAGTGAGTCGCCTTATGGGGTTGGATTTTCAAAGCTTGGTGGCGGTACAGCTAACGACTCTGAAATTCCTGAAGGTGCACATTTAATGGCTCCTCATGATATTTTATATTTTGATGATTATGATACAGGGTTGGCTTATGCGAAAAAAATAGGCAAACCTGTTATGATTGATTTTACTGGTAAAGCCTGTGTAAATTGCCGTAAAATGGAACAAAACGTTTGGCCTAAAGAGAAAGTTTTAAAGATTTTAAAGAATGAACTCATTCTTATTTCTTTATATGTAGATGATAAAAGACCCTTACCAGCTGGTAAAGTAGTCGATTCTAAATTAAAACCTGGTAAAAAATTAAAATACATTGGTGAAAAATGGAGCGAATTCCAGACTATTCGCTATAAAGCCAATACACAACCCTTTTATGTATTGATGGGTCATAATGAAGAAAATTTAATTGCCCCAGTCGCCTATACACCTAATGCTGATGAATATTATGCTTGGTTGAAAAAAGGGGTGGATGAGTTTGAGAAGTGATTTTTTTGTTTCGTGGCAAGCCTTTGGTGATTAAACCCTCAATGAGGGATTAAAAAGTCATCACTAAACCAACACCTTTTTGGTTTGCAATTATTCTATAGTTGGGTTTAAAATATGAGGTATTATCTAAACTTTTATTATACAATTCTACTGCTTGTTTTATTTTTTTATTGGCACTTATAGATATAGGAATACCAACACCTAAAGCACCAGCACCAATACCAAGCAATGCCCAATTTACTTTTTCACCTCTTAGAGATCTGCCTAAAGAATACCCTACAGAAAAACCACCCACACCACCTAGTATCATTGCTAAAGTATTTTTTGATCTAGCAGATTTAACTAGCGTATACGCTTCTTTATTATCTTGAATAGTAGTCATCAAATTTTTCATATTTAAACGTTTACCCTCTTTAGAGAATATATAACCTCCAAATACTTTTTGCACTTCTATTTGTTGTGCATTACCATATAGTATTGCAAAAAAACCTAAACTTATTATTAAAATTAATTGTTTCATCTGTTTGTTTTTAAATTGTAATTGATAAAGCTCTATTTCTTAATGATATATACTACTAATTTAAATTAGTAGTTGCATAAACTCGTATGTGTACTAGTATGATGCTCGCACTAAAGGTAGTTAGGTAAAATAAACTCAAATAGAATAATGATTTTAAACAAATCATTATTCATTTCTTTTTCTTCAAAAGAATTACGAATAGCAATTAAAGAAAGAATAGGAGCAATATTTTCATTGTTAATCCTATTTAAAACATGTTCTTTTATTTTTTTGTCGCTACTACTTGATGCTTTATAAATAGAATAATATAATAAGCCATTATTATTTAGTTCATACATAAAATGATGTTTATCTATATTATCAACCTTTATATTGTTTATTGTGTCTATAATGTTAAGAGCATTTTTATTCAAATCAATATTACTTACATCTTCAAGTTCTGATATAAGGAAAGATTGATTATTCACTTTTTTAATAGAATCAGACCATTTTTTTACTTTAATTAAAGGCTTGTAGTTAGAGTTTTTAGGTATCCATATTTCTCTTACTAATCCATTGTCTTTAATTGATTTTATATGTGGTAAAATAAATTCACAATATTTTCTAATAGAGTTATAATCATGCACCTTGTAATAATAAATTAATTTGTTTACAAATTCAAGAATTCTCTTTTCTGGTTTAGTAATAGTAGTAGAATATTTTTTTATTAAAACAGAGTCAAAACTCTCAATCAGGTTATTTATTGCTAAAATCTGATTTTTATTTAAACTATTTTCAAAATTATAAATATATTTTTCCTTTTTGTCATTTTTTAATTGAGTACATGAAACTAGCAAACTAATAGTACTTAAAACTAATAATCCTTTTTTCATTAAGGTCTTTAAATTAAACATTTTTATATTTTTAAAATTTAGTGAAATCATTAATGTAATCAAGTATGTTATTTGACCATCTTATATTAGAAGAAAAACGTAATCTTGCAAGATATGTGTCATTGAAATATCCAGTGTCAAATAATCTAATGTCAAAACCTCCATTGTAGTATTTTGAAGCAACTCCGCTAGTTATAGAATTACTTATATGCTTCCCTCCTACAAAAGCACTCATTATATTATTACCATGTTTAAAATTCTTACTATGAAACGAGCCATTTGTTAGTTTCCAACCTCTCTGATGCCATTTGTCAGATGTTGAAAAATCAAAAAGTTCTCCCATAGTAACTTCTTTTTTGTAATAAGCATTATAAAAATTAGCTTTTTTATATGCTTTAATTAATTGACTGTAATCATTTTTACTACTTAAATCTGCTTTAAAGGTTGAAATTCGTTCTCCTTGCATAAAATTACAATCAGAACATGCTAAATCTCCACTAGAATTAATAAATATTGAATTAAAAGAATCTGCATCTATGATCTCATCTCCATCCCAAAAATTCAATCCAATTTTATTTGCTCTTATGCCACCTGAAACTCCACCAATAGCACCTCC
>CAYRZY010000103.1:2233-10346 GCA_964428855.1 uncultured Flavobacteriaceae bacterium | reverse complement strand
AAGAAGCAAAAGCGTATATTGAGGTGAAAATGCTACCTCAACTAGAAAAGTTAGGTTATAGTAATTATACCGTAACCAGAAAATCAGATGGAGAAAAAATAGGGTCTTGTGGACTCTATGATAGAGAAGGTTTAGATGGAATTGATATCGGATTTGCCTTTTTACCACAATTTGAAAAGAAAGGCTATGCTTTTGAAAGTGTACAGAAATTATTGGAAGTAGCTATTCATGACTTTGCTATTAAAGAGATTAGTGCAATTACCACGAATGAGAATACTGCATCTCAAAAATTGTTGACCAAAATCGGAATGACATTTAAAAAGAAGGTGCGTATACCAAATGACAATGAAGAATTGTTGTTGTATAAGCTTAATGTTTAACTATTCGTTCACTAATGATTCATTATTTAAATAGTTAATTTGAGTCCTTTGTGTTGAGATTTATATTAAAAACAATTAGCTATATTTACAAAAAATAATAAATCATGAAAATAAAAATCTTATTTATCAGTTTCGTTTTTCTTTTTGTCCAGCAAATAGAATCACAAACGTCTGCAAAAGTTATTTTAGATCAAGCTTACAATCAAGCAAAAATAGAAAATAAAAATGTGTTTGTCCTTTTTCACGCCTCATGGTGTGGTTGGTGTAAGAAGATGGATGCCAATATGAATGAAGCAGCTACTAAAAATTTATTTGATGATAATTTTGTAATTGTTCACTTAGACGTGTTAGAAAGAGGAAATAAGAAAAGCTTAGAAACTCCAGGTGGGATAGACTTTTTAAAGAAGCATAATGGGGAAAAAGCAGGACTTCCGTTTTTTCTTATTTTTGATGCTTATGGTAAAATACTAACAGATTCATTTAATGCTAAAGGTCAAAATTTAGGATGTCCTTCCTCAGCCGAAGAAGTAGTCGAATTTATCAAAAAATTAAAAAATTCATCTACATTGTCTGACGAAGAACTGGCTGTAATTGCTGAGGTATTTCAAGAAAAAAAATCAAACTAACTGTAACTATTAATCTAAAAAATAATGAAAAAAACTATTTTATTTTTTTGCTTACTATTATCCTCAATGGGTATTTTTGCCCAAGCTCCGACAGCGGGTGAATTAATTCAGATTCATTCTGTTACCACTATTGAAATGAATGCAATTGCTAGCCCAGAAACAGGAAGTGTCGTTTATAATACTGATGACAAGCGTATTCATCAATACGATGGTAGTAGTTGGTTAGAAGTTGTTGTTACAAAACCAACTATTAAAGTGCTAACAAGTAACTATACCTTGACAGCTTTAGATAACGGAAAAGTATTTACGATTAATTCATCTTCTTCTACAACGTTAACTATTCCTAGTGGGCTGCCTATTGGGTTTAATATTAGTTTGTATCAAATTGGAAGCGGAAAAATGACTATTACAGGAAGTGGAGCTACGGTTAAAAATAGACTTCAGAGGTATACAACTGCAGGTATTGACGCAGGTATTGGAATTGTTTCTACCCAAACAAATGTTTATTATATAACTGGAGATTTAAGAAAATGAAACTACGATTTTCTTTCCTTTTTGTAATAATGTGGTCTTTTTGTACGGGGCAGATTGCTCAATACAATCATTTTCCTACGATTAAACCTTCTCATATTTTAGATGAGAAGCTTGATGATATTAGTTTTGCATTATCCTTTAGAGTATTAGAGTCTGATTATGATGGTCCATTAGTGAAATTACGTAGAGCTAGTGATGATGTAGAGTTAGATTTTTATCATAATGATAATGATATTGTAGATGTTGATGCTATAAATACATGGCGATCTGGTGCTAATGTATATGTAGTAGCTTGGTATGATCAGAGTGGTTTAGGTAGAAATGCAATTCAGCCAACTAAAAATAGGCAGCCAAGATTTTATCCAAATGCTGCAAAGCCTTACTTTCAAGGTGATGGTTCAAATGATCATTTAGAAGTGCAAACGAGTATTCAAATAGTAACAAATGCAGGAGTCAATGGAACTGTACTGATGGTAGCATCTGCAACTACAAAGGCACAGCACACTTTCGGTGTGTTAAGAGGTCATGATCGATGGTCTTCACATATGAACTGGAGTAATAATAATCTTTATTTTGATCCTGGAATTTGCTGTAATAACCCTAGGTATTTCTCAAATGGAGCTAGTATTGGTGTCTGGAAGCAGTATACTTTTTATAAAACGAACACTCATGTTGTTGCTCGGCTAAATGGTGTAGAAAAAATAAATGGATTGCACACAAAAGGGAGATGTACAATTAATGATAATTTTACAATTGGTTGGGCTAATGGAACTCAAGCCAATAGACATTCAACTACTTTATTTCAAGAGTTTATTATGTATAGTACAGATGTTTCGTCTGCCAATTATGAGGAAATAGAAAATAATGCGATGGTCTTTTGGAGTTTATAAACTTACCAATATAAAGTTAACCTTTCAACGCTTTCTTCATAGCGATAGCTTTTAGTAAACATTCTTGGTATTCACTTTCAGGATTAGATTTTGCTGTAATTGCACCACCTACTGAATAGGATAGGTATTGCTTGGTTTTATTATAAAGGATACTTCTGATAACCACATTAAAATCAAAATCATTTTCAGGTGTAAAATAGCCAACTGCACCAGAATAGAGTCCGCGTTTGGTGGTTTCGGTAGCTTCAATGATTTGCATGGCAGAGAGTTTCGGTGCACCCGTCATACTTCCCATAGGGAACAAACTTTTAATCACATCAATGCTATCTGTATCTTTATTGATTTGTGAAGTAACTGTAGAAATTAATTGATGCACTTGGTCAAAAGTATAGACTTTACAAAGCTCTTCAACTTTTACAGAACCTTTTATGGCTGTTTTAGAAAGGTCGTTACGTACCAAATCTACAATCATGATGTTTTCTGAACGTTCTTTTTCATTTGCTGCCAAAGCCATTGCCAATTTTTTATCGGCAGTTTTATTGGTCAAACGTTTTGCTGTTCCTTTTATAGGTTGAGAAATAATTTTTTGCTGTTCCTTTTTCACAAACCGTTCAGGAGAAGCGGAAAGCAAGTATTTATCTTTGATTTTTAAAAAACTTGCCAATGGTGGATTTGAAATTTTATTAAGATGTTGATACACTTTTAAAGGGTGAATAATAGCATTTTCAGCATAAAATTCTTGGCAGAAATTCATTTCATAAATATCACCTCTATGGATATGTTCTAAGATAAGATCTAACTGTTTTAAGTATTGCTTTTTGGTAATGCGTTTATGAATTTTAACATCATGCTGTCCCAAAGTCTCTGGAGCGTTTAGTGCCTCATCTTTTTTAGCATTAAATTCAACTTGATAAATTTTTTCTAAATCTCTTTCTATTTCATTTTCATAAGCATCCAAATATTGAATTTCTAAGATGTTATCCTTGATAAAAAATAGTTTTTTAGGTTGAAAAAAAAACAAGTCAGCAAAGTCTAATCCGTCATGGTTGTTAGAGGTTAAATTTTCAGTATCATTTTTTAAATCATAACTCAAATAGCCGAAAAGGTAATCTTGAGTTTTGTTTTTATACTGTTTTAAATTTGCGAAAGCATTGTTGTGATTGCATTCTAAAAGACTATTTGCATCAACAGCTAAAACTGCATCAAAGCTACTGTGTTTACGAGGATAGTTGTTGCTATCTAGCCAAGAAATATGTTCAAATTGCTGAGCCCAAGTCAATAACCGATGCTTAAATTTAGCAGTGTTTTTTAGTGTTATTTTTTTGGAGGTTCTCAATGTGAATACTTTGTTTGAATTGTCATTCCGAAAGAGGTGCGATTGAGGAATCTCTGAGATTCTTCCCTCTCCTTTGTCGAGGTCTGAATGACACTTTAATTTAAATTACGAAGAATGATCAGCAATAATTTTCCATTCTCCATCAATACGTTTTAGAATGATTGAAAATAAGCCGTCAGCATCACCAACAGTTCTTTTCAAGTAATATTCGCCAATCACTAAAAACACAGTGTCTGCCAATTGGTCAAACTCTAATAAATTAAAAGTTAATGTGCCTGTGTGCTCTTTTGTAGGATATCCTTTTTTATAATTTTCTAAGGTGTTTTTCCATCCGTAGGTAATTCCGTTGCGACCTACAAACTTCAAGCTATCAGATTTGATATAACCTTCCATAAAAGCTTCGAGATTTCCTTCAGACCAATCCTTTGCCTGTTGTAGCATCATGGTGGTAATTTGCTTTTTAGAGGCTTCATAGTTTGAGCTATCTTCTTGAGCATATCCGTTTAAGGATAATGTCAATAAAAATAGGAATGTTAGTTTTTTAATTATCATTTTGCATACTATTTTAAATATATTACAATGCTAAAACACCCCTAATTAGCTACGCTAAGTATCTTCAATGAAAAAATATTTTCATCTTAATAATCCTCAAAGGGACAGTCCTTCAAATGTAAATTTTAATCTTACGAATGTATAGATCTGTTATCAGTTGCAGCTAGAGCTGCTTCTTTTACAGCTTCAGCATATGTTGGGTGAGCATGACTAATTCTTGCGATATCTTCAGCAGAGGCTCTAAATTCCATGGCAACAACAGCCTCAGCAATTAAATCGGCTACACGAGCTCCACACATATGCACACCTAAAACTTCATCAGTTTTTGCATCGGCTAATATTTTTACGAATCCGTCAATATCACCACTTGCTCTTGATCTACCTAAGGCACGCATTAAAAATTGTCCGCTTTTATAATCAACACCAGCTTCTTTTAACTGCTCTTCAGTTTTACCAACCGCAGCAACTTCTGGCCATGTATACACCACACCAGGAATCAAATTATAATCGATATGAGGTTTTTGTCCTGCCAATGTCTCAGCAACAAACACACCTTCTTCTTCAGCTTTATGAGCCAACATTGCACCTTTAATTACATCGCCAATAGCATAAATATTAGCGATATTGGTTTGTAGATGGTCATTCACTTCAACCTGACCTCTATCAGAAAGAGTAACGCCAGCGTTGTCTAGAGCTAGTCCGTCAGTATAAGGTCTTCTACCTACAGAAACCAAGCAATAATCGCCTTTAAATTCAACGGGATTTCCTTTTTTATCATCAGCAGTAATGGTTACCTCTTTTGCAGAAGTTTCTACCGCTGTAACTTTATGTTTGGTGAAGAATTTTACACCTTGTTTTTTTAATGTTTTTTGCAATTCTTTAGATAATGAAGCATCCATCGTTGGGATAATTCTATCTAGATATTCAATTACAGAAACTTCTGCACCTAAACGTTTATATACTTGACCTAATTCTAAGCCAATAACACCACCGCCAATTACAACTAAGTGTTTAGGAATTTCTTTTAATTTTAAAGCCTCGGTGGAGGTGATTATACGTTTTTTATCTAGCTTGATAAAAGGTAAGGATGATGGTTTTGAACCAGTCGCGATAATAGTATTTTTAGCTTCTATTTGAAGTTCTGAACCATCCGCGGAAGCGATATTGATATGAGTAGCGTCAGTAAAAGAACCTAGACCTTGATAGATGTCAATCTTATTTTTATCCATCAAATATTTGATACCTGCTGTGTTGGTGTCAATTACATTCTGTTTTCTAGCAATCATTTTTTCAAGATTGGCTTTAACCGTTCCAGAAATTTCAATACCATGCTCTTCAAAATGTGCAATGGCATCATGATAATGATGCGAGGAGTCTAGCAAAGCTTTAGAAGGGATACAACCTACGTTTAAGCAAGTGCCACCTAGCGTATTGTATTTTTCAATAATTGCAGTTTTCATACCGAGTTGTGCACAGCGAATGGCTGCAACATATCCACCAGGGCCAGAGCCAATAACAGCTACATCATATGTATTCATAAATAAGTCTTTATTTTTATGTAACAAAAATAGTTATAAAATGTGTATTTTCAGAATGGTAATGGTATAATTTAATTTATTAAATTTTTAATTGTTTTTTCAATGGTTGGATAGTTGAATTTGAATCCTTCAATTAATAACCTTTCTGGAATTACATTTCTGCTTTTTAATACGAGTTCTGGTTCTGTTCTAATAATTTTTGCACCAATTTTTAAGATCCATTCTGGTTGTGGGATACCAAAAGGAATGCCTACTTCTTTTCTGAAAATTTTCATCATTATATCATTTTTGGTAGGTTTTGGAACGGTAATATTAAAAGTGCCGTTTAATTTTTTATTTTCTATTAAAAATTCTACAGCTCTTACAAAATCTAATTCATGAATAAAACTCACTTTTTGTTTTCCAGAACCTTGTTTACCACCCATCCCTAGTTTTGTCAACGTTTTAAGTGGAATAAATGCACCTCCTTTTTTTCCTAATACTATAGATGTTCTGAGTAGGATTTTTCTAGTAGTTGGAGTTTCTATTTTTGTAAAAGCATGCTCCCACGATTTTGCAATATTCATTGAAAAATCATCACCAATTTCTCCATTAGTTTCCGTCATTTCTATATCTAATGAGTACCTATAAATAGTTGCGGTAGAAGCATTCATCCAAAGTTTTGGCGGATTTTTACTTTGTTGAATTGCTTTACCTAAAATGGTAGTTGAATCTATCCTTGAATCATAAATTAACTTTTTGTTTTTAGTAGTGTATCTACAATCTACAGATTTACCAGTTAGGTTAATTAGAGCTTCTGTGTTTTCTAAACTATCTGACCATTTGCCTAAAGATGTAGCATCCCAATAAATATGGTTTTCTTTTGTCGGATTTCTTGTCAATATTTTTATTGAATATCCATTTTTTGAGAAATGATTTTCTAAAACTTGTCCTAGAAAGCCTGTTCCACCAGCTATAATTATTGTTTTCATTTTGTTATTTTTTGAATATTATTTTTTTGGTTGTTGTTTTATTTCCTTGTCTTGATTTATTCATTCCTCGAAAGAATAAAAGAAGGTTTAAAAATAACATGACTCCTAAGTAAATTGAAAATCCACCTAATTTTTTACTCAATATTTCTATGAGTGTTTGATAGTTCATTTCATTTTGGCTGTAGTATGAAATTTTAAGAATTAGCAATGCCCAGCCAATATTAATTAAGTAAAATCCGATTTCAAAGAGTTTGTTGGTTGCAATAGCAATTTCTTCTTTACCTTTAAAAATATCTAACATATATGTTTTGCCATTTTTAAATAATATTTTAGATACATATATAGTTAGGGTAATAACGATAGGTAAATAAATTAAATAACCGATAATAATTTTTGAATTTTCCATGATTTATTGTTTTAAAATGTTTGACTTTGTTAAATGTTTTAACCAGAATATATTATTGTAATGAAGTAGAGCTAATAAAATAATTATTTTACCTAGCGTTGTTGATAGTATATTAATCAGTTCTATGGTGTGATTTATTCTTTCCCAATATGCAATGGTAAGTATTGAATATCCTAGATTTACTAAATAGTATCCTGTAAGAAGTAGGTTGTTTATTTTTTTTACTAATGCAAAATCACTTCCAAAAATATTGATTAGAAATAGTTCTCCGTTTTTATAAAATAACCATCCCACTTTAATTGTTATAAAGAAAATAAGAGGAAGATATATTATATAGCTTATGATATTATAATTCATTTTTTTAATTTTAAACTTTCTGAAATTATTGAAACATATACTTAAATTTTTTATTTTATAAGTTTGAGTAAAGATTTGGTAATCCAGTTTTGTTCTTGATTCACAATTTTATGTAACATGGTGTCGGCAGTTTCAGCCAACTCGTGCAAAGCTTTGGTTTGCTTGATGAGTTCTTTTGTCTTAGCTGTATTATCATCTTTTATACTCGAAATTTCTTTTAAGACTTTTATTACAGGTTGAATTTCACGTCTGCTACGTTCTTTTGCAATGTGTCTTGCCAGTTCTTGTACGTCTTTTTCTGTAGTAAAATATTCTTTACGTTCTCCTGTAATTAATTTTTTGTTTACGATACCCCAATCTATCAACTGGCGTAAATTTGTACTTGTATTACCACGTGATATTTTTAATTCTTCCATAATGTCCTCCATAGAAAGCGGTTTGGTAGAGATAAAAAGCAAAGCTTGTATTTGAGCCATTGCCTTGTTGATACCCCAAAGTGAACCTAAACTTCCCCAGGTACTTA
>CAYRZY010000103.1:0-2133 GCA_964428855.1 uncultured Flavobacteriaceae bacterium | reverse complement strand
TGCAAATATATAAAATATTTTAAACTTTCAGAAATTATTGAAAGTTTATTTTATTCTTGATAATTATTAACTTATTTTAGCCTTATGAAAAAAGTGCTTTTTATCGGATTGGTTTTTCCTGAATCAAGATCAACGGCGGCAGGAAGTAGAATGCTACAATTGATTTCCTTTTTTAAGGATACTAATTATGAAGTGGTTTTTGCCAGTGCGGCACAAGAAAGTGAGTATGTTGATGATTTAAATGAATTGGAGATTGCAAAAGTTCCTATCACATTAAATGATGCCAGTTTTGATAAGTTTGTAAGTGAATTGAATCCTGAAATAGTAGTTTTTGACCGATTTATAAGTGAAGAACAATTCGGATGGCGTGTTTCAGAGCATTGCCCCGACGCCATAAGAATATTAGATACTGAAGATTTGCATTGTTTGCGTTTGGCAAGGCAAGAGGCTTTTAAAAAACAAGAACTTTTTAAAATTGAGAATCTAAATAGTTTAGATATCACAAAAAGGGAAATTGCTAGTATTTACCGTTGTGATCTGTCTTTAATCATTTCTTCTTTTGAAATGGAATTGTTGACACAACATTTTAAAATTCCACCAACTATTTTGCATGAGTTGCCATTTATGTTGGATAAAATTTCACAAGAAGAAATTTTAAAGAAGCCATCCTTTGATAAAAGGATAGATTTTATCAGTATCGGTAATTTTAAACATGCACCCAATTGGCAATCGGTTTTACATTTAAAAAAGAATGTTTGGCCACTTATAAATAAGCAATTGCCAAATGCCCGATTGCTGATTTATGGAGCTTATGCTAGTAAAAAAGTAACTGATTTACACAATGAAAAAGAAGGCTTTATTATAAAAGGTAGGGCGAAAGATGCTCATAAAGTTATAGCGAATGCAACAATATTATTGGCTCCATTACAGTTTGGTGCAGGACTTAAAGGAAAACTGATAGAAGCGATGCAAAACGGAACACCTTCTGTAACATCGACTATTGGAGCAGAAGGAATGCATGCCAATTTACCTTGGAATGGTTTTGTAGAAGACAATCTGATTGACTTTGCCAATAAAGCAGTCGAATTGTATACAGATAGAGAAGTTTGGAATCAAGCTCAGCAAAACGGATTTACACGTATCAATACTATTTATAATAAGAAGAACTTGTCAGTAAAGTTGAGTGTCAAAATTGATAAAATACAAGAAAATTTATTAGCTCATAGAAGTCGAAATTTTATCGGAGCAATGCTACAACATCACTCTCTACAAAGTACAAAGTATTTGAGTAAGTGGATAGAAGAGAAGAATAAGAGTTAAATGCTTCCCAAAATAACACAGCACCATCTTCAATATTTGATAAATACACTTCACTTTGGGTTAATCATCAAAACTTGTATTATTTTAATTCCTTGTCAATGCCATTTTAACAGCAAGACCAGTTAATACAGAAGCCATAAACCATTTCTGTATTCTTAACCAAATTGGTTTTTTAGAGAACCAATTCGCCATTTTTGCAGCAGATATTACAATCAAAAGATTAATTGAAAAACTTATGATTATTTGAATAATTCCGAGTTGAAAGCTTTGACTTAAAATTGAGCCATATTCGGGTTTTATAAATTGAGGAAAAAAAGAAAGGTAAAATACTGCCATTTTCGGATTTAGAATATTGGTCAGAAGTCCTATATTAAAAAGTTTAAGAGGCTTGTCTGCTTTTAAATTTTGTTTAGCATCAAAAATTTTGTTTTCTGACGTTACCGTAGTATATGCTAAATACAATAAGTATCCTACTCCAAGAAATTTAACGACTATGAATGCATATGGAACGGCAAAGAAAATTGCAGTCAGTCCAAAAGAAACCATGAGTATATGGAATAGAAAACCACACATTACGCCAATAAGTGAAATAATTCCTGCTTTTTTCCCTTGAGATAATGACCTTGAAATTAAATAAATCATATTCGGTCCAGGAGAAAGAACCATAATTAGTGATGCTAATCCGAATAATAGTAAATCGTTAATTGGTATCATATTCTTATGTTATTGAATTCAGTATAGTATTTTTTTATGAATGTCAGTGTTTCGTGTAAGATTTTATAACTAAATTAGTGAAATTGCTCGGAACTAGCT
>CAYRZY010000102.1:0-10389 GCA_964428855.1 uncultured Flavobacteriaceae bacterium | reverse complement strand
TATGGATAACTTTAAAACATTTAAAAACTTACACAATCAAGATGCTACTTTAGTATTAGGTAACGTATGGAATACACAAAGTGCATTATTATTTCAGAAATTAGGTTTCAAAGCTATTGGAACATCAAGTGCTGCAATTGCAACATCTTTAGGATATGAAGATGGTGAAAAAATGCCTTTTGAAGATTTATTGCGAATTGTAAAAAATATACAATCCAAAATAGACATCCCCTTAACTGTTGATATTGAAAGTGGTTATAGTAGAAATACCGTTGAGATAATCAATAATATCATTGCACTTCACAAATTGGGAGTTGTTGGAATTAATATTGAAGATTCAATAACAAATACGGAAAGGGAAATTGTAAATTCTCAAGAGTTTGGTAAAACTATCCAATTAATAAAATCACATCTAACGAATAACAAGATTGATGTTTTTCTTAATGTTCGTACAGACTTTTATATTATGGGATTAACAAACCCACTTGAAGAAACTCTAAAAAGAATAAAAATATATGAAGAAAGTGGAGCAGATGGAATTTTTGTCCCTTGTATTGTAACAGAAAACGAAATACAGCAGGTTGTAGAATCTACTATTTTACCTGTCAATGTAATGTGTATGCCTAATTTACCTAATTTTAATGATTTACAGAATTTAGGAGTAAAAAGAGTTAGTATTGGTCCGTTTTTGTATAATGACATGATAAGTAATTTAGAAAATTCTATAATTGAAATCACTAAAAACAACTCTTTTAATTCTATTTTTGCATAGTTTATGACCCAAACAAAGCGAACAGACGAACTCCTTAAAAATATAAAAGAGTGAGTAATCATAAAATGTCATTTGAAGATAAGTATCGTGTACTAGGCACAAGAAACACTAAATTTGACGGTACATACTTTACTGCGGTAAAAACAACAGGTATATTCTGTCATCCATCTTGTAGAGCAAGAACACCTAAAGCAAAGAATGTTACATTCTATAACACTATAGAAGAAGCCTTACAAAATGGTTTTCGTCCTTGTAAGGTTTGTAAACCCATGGAAAAAATTGGAGAAACACCAATGTACATCAAAAATATTATTGCTGAGTTACAACAAAATCCTCACAAAAAGATTCGTGATGAACAACTGAAATTAAAAGGCATTGAGCCACATACGATTAGAAGATGGTTTAAAAAAAATTACAATATTACTTTTCATTCCTTTCAAAGAATGTTACGCATTAATTATGCTTTTACTACTATCAAAAACGGAAACTCAATCACACATGCTGCATTTGAAAGCGGTTATGAATCATTGAGTGGTTTTAATGAATGTTATCGTTCTTTGTTTGGAGAATCTGCAAGTAAGTCAAAAAACAGAACTGTTATTAATGTATTGCGTTTTAGTTCACCTATTGGTAGTCTTATTGCTTGTGCAACAGTAAAAGGAGTGTGTTTTTTAGGATTTATTGGTCAGAAAAGGCTAGAGAAACAATTTAATGAGATCCAAAAACAATTTAATGCAATTATCCTTCCAGGGAAAAATGAACATCTAACAGACGTAAAAAAAGAAATAAATGAGTATTTTGAAAGAAAAAGAAAAAACTTTACTGTTACATTAGATATTTTTGGGACTGATTTCAGAAAGGAAGTTTGGAATGAATTGTTAAATATTCCCTACGGGAAAACGATAAGTTATAAAGAGCAAGCAATTGCTATAAATAATAGAAAAGCAGTAAGAGCAGTAGCAGCTGCGAATGGAGCAAATAAAATTAGTATTATTATTCCGTGTCATAGAGTCATTGGTTCTAACGGAAGTCTAACAGGTTATGCAAGTGGTTTACATAAAAAAAAGTGGTTACTTAATTTTGAAAAAAACAACTCAAAAAATTAGTAGAATATGAAAGAGTTTAGAACCTTTACAATCAATATCCCTAAACTTTTTTCGTTTAAAGAAACATTGTCTTTTTTAGATAGAGGTTTTGATGAATGTTTGTATAAGCTATCCGATACTACTGTATCAAAATTGATTGAGCTTTCTGATGGAAAAGGAATCATCAAAATTTATCAGCAAGGAACTCATTTAGAAGTTGAGCTACAGAAAAGTAAAATATCAGCATTTAACCTACAAGAAGCAACAAATTATGTGATAGAATGGTTTGATTTAACTCGAAATATTCAGCCGTTTTATAAGCTATTAAACAAACATAATGAGTTGTCATATTTCACTAAAGAGTATTTTGGTAGTAGAATAATTAGTATTCCCAATCTCTTTGAAGCACTCTGTTGGGCAATCATAGGGCAACAAATAAACTTAACCTTTGCTTATAAATTAAAACGGTTACTCGTTGAAAAATATGGAGAAAAAGAAATAGTCGATAATCAGACTTATTTCTCTTTTCCGAAACCTGAAATTTTAGCAAAAGCTAGTAGAAATGATTTAATTGAAATGAAATTTTCAAGGCAGAAAATTGATTATTTATTGAATATTAGCAATGCTTTTCTTGACAAGCAAATAAGCAAAGAAATCTTACTCAATTGTAAGAATACAAATGAAAGAATTGAGCAACTAACCACAATTAAAGGAATTGGTATTTGGTCTGCAAATTATGTGTTGATGAAATCGTATAGAGAAATGTCTTGCATAACCTATGGAGATTCTGGCTTGAACAAAGCAATCCATGTGATTTTTAAAACCGATAAGAAACCATCAAATAATGAAATTGATTCAATCTTCAAAGACTTTAAAAATTGGGAATCGTATCTGAATTTCTATTTGTGGAAATCATTAAAATAAACTATGCTCTAGGAGTTTGAAACGAGATCGTTTAGCTTCAAGAATCAAGTCCCTTCTTTCTTCAGTCATAGAGAAGCCTGACTAGCAAGTAGCTACTACATACCTACATTTTTTTATGTTTTTTAAATCTGTTGTGAGTTCCTCCCTTTAGGTAAAGGGACGTGTCCTCGCTTTTTGGCGTGGACGGAGGGATTGAAAGCTAAAATTATAGTTATTTTTTTAAAATTTCACGGGTAATATTAACGATTAGTATTATCAATCTCCCCTTTCTTCGCTCAACATGCTTTTGTTCAAAACTTAAGCCTTTAGAAATAAGCGAATTCATTCCCCTCTTCATTTGAAGAGGGGAGCTTTACTTTTTGTAATCTCTCTGCGATTAAACCCTGCAACTATCGCCTTCTTCTTTTACTCCTAGCTTTTTTAAAATTATACCCATTAAACACCAATTTGTAAAAGCTGATTGTAAAAGGTTGACACCTACAAATACAGTAAACCATAACCAGTTTGGGCTAAAATAATGAGCTAACACCAAACTTATTAAAATAAAACTTCCTGCAATACCATTAATATATCTATTAATCATTTTCTTTTAATTTTAAAATTTCTAATTTGATCTTTCTATATCTAGTACTGCCAAATGAATGGTAGACAATGATTCTTGTTTATCATTAAAGATTTTTACCAAATCAAATACTAGTGCTACTTTTTCTTTCTTTACAAAAGCGTAGAACAATATAGCCTCGCCTTCATTCATATCATTTGCAAACCAATTTGCATGCATAGAAAGTTCTGAAGTATCTCTATAGCCTATAACATCTTTATAGCTGTATGCTTTTACTTCTGATTGTTTTAAAATGGATTTAATCTCTTTTTCAAAGGCTCTTATGGAGGTAATTAATAATAGTTTCATATGCTTATGTTTATTGTTTTTTTATCATATAAAACATTCATATAGTCATTTCTTTATGTGACCAAATATTTAGTTATGAACGTCTCATCTATTTGTACTCAATGTTTTATTAGAGGTACATGAACACTATATATTCATGTACCTGTAGTTTTATTATTTATCTTCTAAAGAGGTTTCTTCTTCTTCAATAATCACAACCTCTTTTGTTTCGTATTTTCCTTTTTCTATCATATAATACAATAGTGGCACAACAATTAATGTCAGCACTGTAGAGACAATAGCTCCTGCTACTAATGAAATTGCCAGCCCTTGAAAAATCGGATCAAATAAAATGATTGACGCTCCAATAACTACAGCTCCTGTAGTCAATAAAATAGGAGTTGTACGCACAGCTCCCGCTTCAATAATTGCTTGTTTTAGCGGAATACCATCATTCAGTCTAATTTCAATAAAGTCAATAATCAATATTGAATTACGCACCATGACTCCTGCCAATGCAATCATTCCAATAAAAGAAGTTGCTGTAAAAAATGCTCCAAACACCCAATGCCCAAATACAATACCTATCAATGAAAGTGGAATTGCCGCCATCATTACAATTGGTGTTTTAAAGTTTTGAAACCATCCAACAATCAACATATAAATAATAACTATTACAATAATAAAGGCTACACCTAAATCTCTAAATACCTCTAACGTAATTTGCCATTCTCCGTCCCATTTTACAGTGAAATTACTTTCATCAGAAGGTTGCTCTAAATACAATTCATTTAAAGAGTAGCCTTTTGGTAACTTAATATTCTTCAATTTCTCTTCCATTCCTAGAATTGCATAGACAGGACTTTCTAATCCTCCCGCCATATCTGCAGTAATATACACCACACTTTTTTGGTCTTTTCTGAAGATAGTTTTTTGTAAAGTACCTTCCTTTACTTCAACCAAATCACTTATCGGCATCGTAAAACCTCTACTCGACTTGATTTTTATATTTTTAATATCCTGCAAAGAACTTTTCTCACTATCTTCTAATGTCAATACAATACCAATACTCTCACTAGCATTTTCATCATATAAATTAGAGATAGGATATTCTTTTAAAAGAGTTGTCAATGTCCCTACAACTTGCTGTGGTGCAATGCCATTAAGCATCGCTTTTTCTTTGTCAACTTCTAATTTATATTCTGTTTGATTGGCTTCAACCATCCAATCAATATCAACAATATCATCAGTATTCTTTAAAATATCAACCACTTGACGTGCCACTTCTATTTGCTGCTCATAATCAGGCCCATAAACTTCTGCTACAATAGTAGATAGTACTGGTGGCCCTGGCGGTACTTCAACCACTTTTACATTAGCACCATACTTCTTTCCGATTTTTTGAACTTCTGGTCTTACCATCTTTGCAATATCATGACTTTGTAAACTTCTGTGCTCT
This sequence comes from uncultured Flavobacteriaceae bacterium, assembly GCA_964428855.1. Taxonomy (GTDB): domain Bacteria; phylum Bacteroidota; class Bacteroidia; order Flavobacteriales; family Flavobacteriaceae; genus Aureibaculum. The sequence goes on along the minus strand of CAYRZY010000102.1, from coordinate 5,260 downwards.
TTATGAGTTAGGTTTACTTGAATATCAGCCATATTACTACCTCCGCGTAAATCGTAATGACGTACCAATCCGTTAAAAGTAATTGGTGCAGAAGTACCAATATAGTTTTGATAATCTACCACTTCTGGGTTGGTAGACAAGTATTGTGAAATTTCTTTTGTCACCAATGCTGTTCTTTCAAGAGTACTGCCTTCGGGCATATCAATCACAATCTGAAATTCATTTTTATTGTCAAACGGCAACATTTTTACAGCGACATCTTTGGTAAAGAACATTGCTGTTGAAGCGAATAATAAAAGCACTGTTATCCCTAAGAAAATCCATCGTTTTGAAGAGCTATTCAACAAAGGCTCTTCTATTTTTCTATAGAATTTATAAATAAACCCTATTTCTAAACCTTCTTCTTCTTTATGTGCTGCATTGTCTTTTTCTCTTAATAAATGGTATCCTAAATAAGGAGTAACTGTTAAAGCAATAAATAAAGATAATATCATTGCTATAGATGCTCCTATTGGCATCGGGCTCATATAAGGCCCCATCATACCAGATACAAACGCCATAGGTAAAATTGCTGCAATTACTGTAAATGTTGCTAAAATAGTTGGGTTACCAACTTCATTAATGGCAAAAATAGCAGCTTGTTTAAATGGCAGTCGTTTCATCCTAAAATGTCGATGCATATTCTCTGCAATAATAATACTATCATCTACCACAATACCCACAACAAATACCAATGCAAAAAGTGTAATTCTATTTAAGGTATAATCTAACATATAATAGCTAAATAAGGTCAATGCAAAGGTCAAAGGCACAGAAAAGAAGACAACTAAACCTCCACGCCATCCCATGGCAAACATAACTAGAATAGTTACAGCCAAGATGGCAACACCTAAGTGTAATAACAATTCACCAACCTTATGAGAAGCTGTTTCTCCGTAATTTCTAGTAACTTCTACATGTACATCATTCGGTATTAAACTCAGTTTTAAATGATTTACTTTATTTAAAATTTTATCTGCAATTTTCATTGCATCAGCACCTTTAACTTTAGCTATAGAAAGTGTTACTGCGGCATATTCAGAGCTGTGTTTTGCAAATTTTTCATTGGCACGACCATAACCAAATGACACATAACTTTTAGGCGTTGATGCACCGTCTTTAATTGCTGCGACCTGATTTAAATAAACAGGATGATTTTTATTGACTCCAACAACCAAATTTTCAACATCTTCTACGGTAGTTAAAAACTTACCTGTACTTACTAAATATTCTTTATCATTCTTTACAAAAGCACCAGATTGTGATTGTTGATTATTTGCTTGAATCATTTGCATAACTCCGATGGCATCAACATTATTTTCAGACATCTTAGCTTTATCTAAAATCACTTTCACCTGTCTATCTCTACCACCAATACTCTTTGTAATAGAAACATCCTTTATTTTTTCAACTTCATTTTTCAGTTCTCCTGCAATTTGTTTCAATTGAAAATCATCATAATTTTCGCTCCATAAAGTAACTCCTAACATAGGCACATCATCAATTGCACGTGTCTTTATTAAAGGTTCTGAAACTCCTTTAGGAAACATATATCTATTCTTCATCAATTCATTGTAGAGCTTCACGTATGAGCGTTCTGTATCTTCACCTACATAGAACTGTACTATAATCATTGCCTGACCATTCATTGCCATAGCATGTACATGCTGAACACCTTTAATATTTGAAATAATTTTTTCTAATGGTTTTACAACACGGTTTTCTATTTCTTTAGGACTCGCCCCTGGGTATGCTACCAAGACATCTGCCATAGGTACAATAATCTGTGGTTCTTCTTCTCTAGGGATTAAAAAAGAGCTATACACTCCAATAATCATTAGAGCAACCATCAATAAAATGGTTAATTTTGAGTCTATAAAGGCATTGGCTATCTTACCTGAAATTCCTTCGTTCATATTTTTTATATTTGGGCGTTTACGGGCTATTCGCTATATCTTTTTATGCTTCATCTGAAGTGAATCAGCTACTGAAACTAGTTCAGCATAAAAAGGATGTCGCTACTATCCCTAACGCGATTATTGGTTTATTGAATTGTTACTTTTACTCCGTTAAATAATTTTGCATCAGCAGACACAATGTATTGTTCATCAGCATTTAAACCTGATAAAACTTCAATTTGATCTCCATAAGTTTTTCCAAAACGTAACCAACGTAATAAAGCTGTATTTTGCTTGCTCACGGTATAAATACCTTTCAAACCTCCATTTTCTACAATTGCAGTGATTGGCACCAAAACCATTGACGTAGTCTTGGCATTCTCACTTTTCTCTATAGGAAATTGAACAGTAGTAAACATTCCTGATAAAATTTTTGTTTCCGTTTTATTTAAAGCAACTTTCACTAAATACTGCCCTCCTGTATTTTTTGCTGAAGTGCTTACTTCTATCACTTTACCATCTACTGTTTCATTAATAGATTTAACCAGTACTTCAACTTTAGTTCCTGTTTTTATTTTTGAGATGTCACTTTCAGCAACCATAGCGGTTACTTGTAGTTTTGAAGGAGATTCAACACTTACCAATGGCATACCTGGATTTGCCATATCGCCAGCTTTCACAAAAGTATTGGTAACCACTCCTGAAAACGGAGCTCTAATATTCACATAAGAAAATTGAGCATTTACTTCATTTTTCATTTGTTTTGCTCCTTCTAAACCAGCTTGAGCCATTTCAAAATGAGCCGTCATATCATCCAATTCTTTTTGTGAGGCACTTTGTTGTTCAAAAAGTTTTACAAATCTTTCATAGTCTTTTTTAGCACTCTTATAGCCTGTTTCAGCTTTTAAAATAGATGCATTTACTTGAGCAGATTTTGCTTGTAAATCTGTATTATTAATACTCACTAATAATTGACCTTTACTTACTTTCTGACCCATTTTGACGTTCAACTTGGTCACATAACCCATCATACGAGTACTTAAATCTGCACTTTTTTCAGCTTCTACTTTTCCACTGGCTACCACATAAATACTATGGTCACCTGTTTGTAATGAACTAACTTTTACACTAACAGGTGGTGTATTGTCTACAACTGACTTCTCTTCATGATTACCACAGCTTAAAATTATAAGTGATAAGGTAATTAAGACGATACTATATTTAATATTTTTCATGAGTTTATTTTTCTGATTTATGATTGTATTTTAGCTTCTTGGTTAATTGTTATTTCTTAGTTAAGAATCGCACATAAGCGAGAGCGTAATTATGTTTAAAAATAGCTCCGTAATATTCTAGTTGTTTTTGTGCATATTGAGTTTCTGACATTAATAAGTCAGTCGTTTTTTCTAAACCTTGTTTAAAACGATTGGTACGAATTCGCAATGCTTCACTAGATTGCTCTAATCCTAATTTTGAGAGTTGTAAATTATTAATTGCATCTTGAAAATCACGCTGAGCTTTATACAATCCCATTTTACTTGTTGCTTTATACTGTTCAAGTTCAAACTTAGATTTTTCATATTCAGCTTTACTTTTTTGTAATTTTCCTGAACGCTTAGAACCTTCAAAAATACTCCACCTCAACTCTGCTCCTATCAAATAACCTTTTGCATCTCCTTTAAATATGTCATCATCATGTAATTCATAAGTACCAAAAGCATTTAAACGAGGCATAAAACTCATTTTATCAGCTTTATACATTTGCTGGTATGCACTTGTAGCAGCTTGCATAGCTTTAATATCTTTTCTGTTTTCTGACAATTCATCTAAAGAAATTATACTTGGATCTGCAGCTAAAGAATCTGAAGGTTTTAACAATTCATAAGTAGTATCATTCATTAAAACTGACAAATAATTTGAAACATTCAAAATAGTACTTTTAGCATATTGTAACTGATTATCAATTTCTGTCACTCTAACCTCTACTGCTAAAACATCAGATTTTTGTAAATAACCTTGTTTGAAATTATTAGTTGCTATTCGCTTATTTTCTAACGCTGTTTTTTGTGCTTTTTCTAATACATCAACCGTTTTATAAGCCAATTGCAATTGCATATATGCTTTTTGAACCTCTAAATTGATATAATCTTCAGTACGTTCAGTTTGCAATCTTGTTGCTTTCAATTTTGCTTTGGCTGCTTTACGCTGATGAAAACCATCAAAATTCAATAAAGGTTGTTGAACTTCGATTTTTGTTGCATAGTCATTAATCTTTGTCGGATCATTTAAAAAAGCAGGATTGAAATCACTCTCAACCAAAATTTCTTGATTCAATTTAAACCCAAAAGCCATTAAAGGGTTTGTTGTAGTCATTGCAGCATGAGAAACACTAATATTAGGGAGTAAAACCGCATTAGACTGTCTGTAATCTCCTTTAGCAGCCAACACATCCTGTTTAGCTATTTTTAATGTATGATTATTCTCTTTCACTTTTGCAAGAACCTCTTGTTTTGAAATTGATTTTATTTCCTGAGCTGAAATGTATTGGGTAGAATACAGTAGTATCAAACTCAGAATCAAAATTATTTTTTTCATTTTTACCATTTATTATTATTTTTATACGTGGCAAAAATAGTCTGAGGATCTTCTACGCTGAGTAACATAGATTACTTAAGTGTGTAACAAAAATTACATTGAATTTGATTAATTCTATATTTTTATCTTAACAAGGCTTTCTCCTTATCTTTATTAATATTAACACTACAGGACACTACAGGATAATCAGATAAAAAGACATACATATCTTGTTATTCGTAATTCTTATTTTATAAGACAAACTTACTATATGAAACCAAGAGACAGAGTATTAAAAGCACTAAATGGAGAAGAAGTAGATAGACCTCCTATATTTATGACATTAACGCCTGAAGCCGCACAAAAAATGTCTAAGCATATGAATATGCCTTATGAAGAACCTTTAGATTCTATGTTATCCACACGGATTTCTCATATGGACTTATTAACAAAAATGGGTAATGATTGTGTGGGTGTTGCAGCTACAGCTCCAACAAACTCACCTACTAGAATTATTGATGAAGAGCTTAAAGTTTCTACCAATGAATGGGGAATGAAATTTATTGATGTAGGTATTTACTTTGAATTTTTCGAATATCCATTAGCTCATGCAAAATCTCTTGAAGATATTGAGAATTACGATTGGCCAGATCCAATGGCAGCAGGCAGGTTTGATGCAGCAGCAGCAGCCATTAAAAAATATGGAGACACCTATGCTATTGTAGCAGATTTAGAAACTTCTTTTTTTG
>CAYRZY010000101.1:0-10426 GCA_964428855.1 uncultured Flavobacteriaceae bacterium | reverse complement strand
GTTTTTATTATCAAAGTGGCCGTAAGTCAAGCCTACCCTTTCGAAGACTGGTCGTTTATTAATATATTTAATACTAACACCAAATGATTAAAGTTATCAATCTCCTCTTTCTTCGCTCAGTTAGCTTTTGCTCAACACTTAAACCTTTAAAAATAAGCGAATTCATTCCCCTCTTCATCCAAAGAGGGGAGCTTCACTAATATCCTTTATTTATATGGGTACATAGTAGCAGACGACACTCAAGCTAAATACTTTTAGCTCTCATTACGATTAAATTTTTTAATGTGAAAACGAATCATTATTTTTGACCTCATTATGGGGAGAATATATTTATTTTTAATAGTTGCTTTAAGTTGCTTTAGCGGATTTTCACAAGTTAATTATCCTAATGATTATTTTGTAAACCCGTTAGAAGTGCCATTAATTTTGTCTGGGACTTTTGGTGAATTGCGTACCAATCATTTTCATGCAGGTTTAGATATTAAAACACAACAACGCCAAGGATTAAATGTAGTTTCTTCTGCAAGCGGCTATGTGTCACGAATAAAAATTTCGCATTGGGGCTATGGTAAAGCTCTGTACATTACCCATCCAAATGGTTACACAACAGTTTATGGTCATTTGAAAAAATTTGCTCCTGAAATTGAAGCCTATATTAAAAAGCGTCAATATCAAAAAGAGAGTTTCACCCTAGAATTATTTCCGAAATCTACTGAACTGAAAGTCACTAAAGGAGAAGTTGTCGCTTATAGCGGTAATTCAGGAAGTTCTGGTGGTCCGCATTTGCATTTTGAAATTAGAGATAGTAGATCACGCCCAATCAACCCGATGTTTTTCGGAATTGAATTGCCTGACACTAAAAATCCGTTAATTAGAGCCGGTGTTATTTATTCATTCGGAAACGGTACTCATGTCAATAATTCTAACAAAGTCAATGAACTTGTCATTAAATATAAAGACGGAGCAATGGTTGCCAATACTGTTGAAGCCTATGGTAAAATTGGTATTGGTGTAAATGTGATTGATAAATTAGACGGAGCCTTAAACAACAACGGAATTTTCAATCTTCAAATGACCGTAAACGGTAAAAAAGTTTACGAACATGAAGTAAACACTTTTAGTTTTACCGAATCAAGATATATAAATACCTTGATGGATTATGAGCGTTATTACCGAAAAAGGCAACGTATTCAAAAATGTTTTGTAGAGCCTGCCAACAAATTAAGTATCTATAAAAAACTAGTAAACAAAGGGTATTTAGACATCAAAGAAGGGATGTCTTACCACATTCAAATTACAGCCAAAGATTTTAAAGGTAATTCTAGCAAATTAATCATCCCTATAAAAGGGATAAAAGGCAATGCTATTGTTAAAGATACTATTATTAAGACACCACATTTCTTTAAAGCGAATGAATTTAATAAAATTAATAAAGATAATTTTAGTGTTGCTTTTCCTAAAAATAGCTTTTATAAGGATCTTTATTTCGATTTTAATTACGAAGATAATGTCGTAAAACTACACAATTCAGGCATCCCGCTCCACAAAAAATTTACCTTGACTTTTGACATTTCAAAGTACCCAGCAAAAAATAAAAAACAAATTATTATTGCTGAAATTAATAAAAAAGGAAAACGCTCTTATGCATCTACACTACATAAAGAGAATAAAGTTTACACAAGGAGTAGAAGTTTAGGTAAATACACCTTAGCTATTGACTCGATACAGCCTAAAATAAAACCTATCAACTTTAAGAACAATAAGAAATTATCTAACTTCAGGTATTTAAAAGTGAAAATTTCTGACAACCTTTCGGGGATTAAATCCTACAGAGGTGAAATTGATGGAAAATGGATTTTATTTGAATATGATGCTAAAAGAAGACTACTAACCTACGATTTTAACGACTCAAAATTAGAAGGCAAGAAACATACCTTAAAAGTAACTGCCGTTGATAATGTTAACAATACTAATACGTATATTGCAACGTTTTATAAGTAGTATATTTTCTTGTTATCCTTCTGAAAAAGGATGATTTAGAGAGTTCACAACACTGAAATTTTATAGTCTTGCAGAAAAAAACAGTCCTTTTATTTATTCTATCTTTTATTTTTGCAAGTGCAATTGTAGCTCAGACTGCAACTGTAAAAGGTATTGTGAAAAACGAAAACGGAAAACCAATTCAAGACGTTTCAGTTACTCACAATCAACAAGGCACATCTACCAATGAAAAAGGGGAATATTCTTTACAAATCCCCTCAGGCAAAACCATTACCATAACTTTTAGCCATCTTTCTTTTACCATTTTAACTAAAAAAGTTAAAGCACCTAAAAACAGAACATTCTTTTACTCACCTAAGCTCAACTTTAAAACTGAAGAAATTAAAGAAGTTATCATAAAAAACAATAAAGACAAAGTACAGGGTATCGATAAAGTTAATATAGAAACCGTAAAAAGATTACCGAGTGCTAATGCAGGTATTGAAGGAGCTTTAAAAAACATTGGTTTAGGAGTGAGCGGTACAAATGAATTAAGTACCCAATACAACGTGAGAGGTGGTAATTATGATGAAAACCTAGTATATGTAAATGGCATAGAAGTTTATCGTCCGTTTTTGGTGCGTTCTGGTCAACAAGAAGGCTTAAGTTTTGTCAACCCAAATTTGACACAAAATGTAAAATTTTCAGCAGGTGGTTTTCAAGCTAAATATGGCGATAAATTATCCTCTGTTTTAGACATTACCTACAGAAAACCTAAAGAGTTTAAAGCAAGTGTTGAGGCTAGCTTATTAGGAGTTAGTGCGACAGTAGAAGGCTTATCCTTGAAAAACAAGCTTTCTACCATTTTAGGTGTCCGCTATAGAAATAACAGCTTGTTTGTCAATAAAAAGGATATAGAAACCAATTACAAGCCAAATTTTACTGATGTACAAACCTATATTTCTTACCAGTTCAACAACAAATTAAATATAGATTTTTTAGGCAACTTCTCTTTGAACAACTACAATTACACACCTATAAGCCAAAGTACTAAATTCGGCACTATAGACAATCCTAAAGCATTGCAAGTAAATTATCAAGGTAAAGAAGAGGATAGATATTTAACCCTTTTCGGAGCTTTAAAAACCAATTATTTAGTCAATGACAATTTAAAATTAGAATTGACAACATCAATTTACAATACTCAAGAAGAAGAGCATTATGACATTTTAGCCTATTATAATATTGGCGATGTAAATTCAGATTTTGGAAGTGATAATTTTGGTGATGTAGAGTTTCCTCAAGCCATAGGCTCGCAATTAGACCATGCTCGGAATGATTTAGATGCTTTAATCTCAACCATTCAAATAAAAGCTACATTAAAAAAAGAAGACTATGTTTTTGAGTTTGGAGCAAAATATCAGTTGGAAGATATAAAGGACAGAATTATAGAATGGGAAGTGATAGACTCAGCAGGATTTTCATTACGCCCTCCTCATCTACTTCCAAGAAATGATGAGCCTTATACGCCATTTACAGGTCCAATTATACCTTTTACCAGCATCAGAGCAACCAACAACGTTCAAATTAATAGAATTTCAGGTTTCGGACAATGGAGTAAAACTTTTTACATCAATGACCATCAGTTATGGTATAATTTAGGTGTAAGAGCACAGCACTGGAAAGTGAAAACTGACAACACAACATCAAAAGGTCAAACAGTAATAAGTCCGAGAGTTCAATTTGCCATCAAACCAGATTGGAATAAAGACATACTTTTTAGAGTTTCTGGCGGTTATTATTATCAACCTCCTTTTTACAGAGAATTAAGAGATTCTTTAGGTGTGGTACATCCTGAAGTAAAGGCACAACGCTCCATCCATTTTATTTTAGGAAATGATTACAGTTTTAAAATGTGGGACAGACCTTTTAAACTGGTTACTGAAGCTTATTATAAAACCATCTCAGATGTCAATCCTTTTACGGTAGACAATGTGCAAATTCGTTATCGTGCAAAAAATAATGCAGAAGCTTATGCGGTAGGATTTGATGCTCGTATCAATGGGGAGTTTGTACAAGGAACAGAATCCTATTTTAGTTTCGGATACTTACAAACCAAAGAAAATATTGACAATAGAGGATACATTTCTAGACCTACTGACCAGCGTTTAAAATTCGCCGTCTTATTTCAAGATTATGTACCCAATTATCCCAACCTAAAAATGTACTTGAATATGGTATATAATACAGGTGTACCGGGAGGGTCACCATCTTATGCTGACCCTTATGTGTTTCAAAACAGATTGAGAGATTATTTTAGGTCAGACATTGGTCTCTCTTATATTTTTAAGGATAATGAAAACAAATCTAATGCACAATGGCTGCAAAATTTCAAGGAATTTTCAATAGGTATAGAGCTTTTCAACATGTTTGATGTCCAAAATTCAATTACCAATACTTGGGTAAGAGATATTTCTGCCCAACGCTCTGTGGGCATTCCTAATTTTTTATCACGTAGGGTATTAAATGTAAAAATGAAGATTGGTTTGTAGTTTCTTCATTTCAATCTTTCACCTTCTAGTTATCCAAATGGCATGGATATTGTATTACATACATAAGAGAAACAAAGTTATAAAGAATTAGGTTCAAAAAATCTTATTCAATACCTTTGCAAAAAATAAGAGGAAAGATATGAAAAAGTTAAAATTAATTATCATACTGTGCTTTGCTTTGGCTACAGTAGGTAGTATTAATGCACAAAGCACTGTTAGTAAGAAACCTACTATTAACAGTTCTGAAAAGAAACCTGAAAAAATCACCCATAAAGAGATTGACTATTATATTATAGATGGTGTTTGGTATGCAAAAATTAACAAAAGGTTTGTTTTAAGACAGGCTCCAAAAGGTGCCATACTCAAAGAACTCCCTAATGGAACTCAAAAGGCAATACTAGGAGGTATTAAATACCAAAAATTAAATGGTGTTTTTTATAAAAAAAGAAAAGATGGTCTTTATGAAGTGGCGAGACCGTAATAAATAGATTAAACAAAAAAAAGGAAGCTAGGATAGCTTCCTTTTTTTATTTAACTATACATCTTTTCTCGTTGTTCCTTGATTTTTTTATCACCAAAATATTCATCAAAAGTCATGTATCTATCAATAACACCTTTTGGTGTCAATTCAATAACTCTATTGGCAACGGTTTGAGAAAACTCATGATCGTGTGTTGCAAATAAAACCGTTCCTTTAAAATTCTTTAAAGAATTATTAAATGCCTGAATAGATTCTAAATCTAAATGATTGGTAGGTTCATCTAATAATAATACATTGGCTCTTATCATCATCATTCTTGACAACATACAACGTACTTTTTCGCCACCTGAGAGTACACTACATTTTTTCAAGGCTTCTTCTCCACTAAAAATCATCTTCCCTAAAAAGCCTCTAATAAACACTTCTTCTCTTTCTTCTTCAGTAGTTGCCCATTGTCTTAACCAATCTACTAACGATAAATTATTGTCAAAGAAATGTTGATTTTCTACTGGTAAATAGGCTTGTGTAGTGGTTACTCCCCAAGAAAATTTTCCTGAATCTGATGCTGCATTACCATTCATAATTTCAAAGAAAGCAGTAACTGCTCTTGAATCTTTTGAAAAAATAACCACTTTATCTCCTTTTGTTAAATTGACATTTACTTTGTCAAATACAACATCGCCATCAATAGATTTCTTTAAGCCTTCAATATTTAAAATTTGATCTCCAGCTTCACGGTCACGTTCAAAGATAATTGCAGGGTACCTTCTACTTGAAGGTTTTATATCAGAAATATTTAATTTCTCAATCATTTTCTTTCTACTGGTAGCTTGTTTAGATTTTGCCATGTTGGCAGAAAATCTTCTGATAAACTCTTCCAGCTCTTTTTTCTTTTCTTCAGCTTTTTTGTTTTGCTGAGAACGTTGACGAGCCGCCAATTGACTAGACTCATACCAAAAAGTATAATTACCTGAGTAATTGTTTATTTTACCAAAATCGATATCCGAAATATGAGTACAAACGGCATCTAAAAAGTGTCTATCATGCGAAACTACAATTACGGTATTGTCATAATTGGCTAAAAAATGTTCTAACCATTGTATAGTTTCATAATCTAAATCATTGGTAGGCTCATCCATAATCAATACATCAGGACTTCCAAATAAGGCTTGTGCTAACAATACACGTACTTTAACTACACTGTCTAAATCTTTCAGTAAAGTAAAATGTTTATCTTCTTTCACCCCTAAACTTGATAATAAAGAAGCCGCATCGCTATCAGCATTCCAACCATTCATTTCTTCAAATTTCACTTGCAACTCCCCTATTCTATCCGCATTTTCATCAGAATAATCAGCATATAATTTATCAATTTCAGTTTTTATTTCATACAAAGGTTGATTCCCTTTCAATACCGTTTCTAATACTGGAAATTCATCATAAGCATAGTGATCTTGTGAAAGCACAGACATACGCTTTCCGCTTTCTAAAGAGACATGACCAGAAGTAGGGTCAATTTCACCTGATAATATTTTTAGAAAAGTAGATTTTCCTGCACCATTTGCACCAATTATTCCGTAGCAATTACCCTGTGTAAATATGGTGTTTACATCATCGAATAAGATACGTTTTCCGAATTGTACTGATAAGTTTGAAACTGTAAGCATTGTATTTTTATTAAATTTTGGGCAAAAGTAATGAATGCAATGTAATTGGCGAAACTAAGCCGATTATAATTTAACATCATATTAACTAAATTGCTTAATTGATTGGCTAGTTTTGTAGTTATACCAAATAAATTTCAAAAGGATTGTTTTTGAAAATTTGAATTATTTTTAATTTCTACGAATTAGAAAATTTAAGCATAGCCTAAGTTACGGTTTAATTTTATTATGAAGTAGAAAGAAAAAAAAACAAATTTTAACGAGCATTTTGATGTTTTTTTGGTGTTAAGTCATAAACCCTACAAATTTGTTTAGATTTTTTAACAAAAATTGTCCTATAAAACATCTGTATTTATCAATTATAGCAGTTGTATTACTCAGCTGTACAAATAAAAATACAGAGAATAGTATTGTTCATTTTGGAGGTCAAATTATCAATCCGAAATCTGACAAAGTCTATCTCTATAAAAATGATAAGGTCTTAGATTCTTCTAAACTTAATATCAATAATAAATTTCTAATAAAACTAGACACTTTCTCTCAAGGTTTATATACTTTCAAACACGGAAATGAATATCAATGGCTTTACCTAGAACCGAATGATAGTTTATTGATTCGTTTAAATACTTGGGATTTTGATGAATCTTTAGTCTTTAGCGGCAAAGGTGCTGAGCGTAATAATTTTTTGATCAATTTATTTCTAGAAAACCAGAAAGAGGATAAACACTTCTATAAATATTACCGTTTAAATGATAGCATTTTCGAATTGAAAATAGACTCTATCCTTCATCGTAAAAACTTACTCTACACACAATTTAAATCAGAATTAACAGAAAGTTCAATCCTCTTTGATAAACTGGTGAATTCAGCTATAAATTATCCTTTATATAAGAAAAAAGAAGCTTATTCTTATATGCACGCTATGGCTATAAAATCTAATAAGCATCTAGAAACAAATCCTTCCTTTTATAACTTCAGAAAAAAAATAAATATTAACGATGATGAACTTAATGGTTATTACCCTCATCAACGATATATCAAAGCATATTTATCTAACCTAGCTTATAAAAAGCAACTAGCTGATGGTTTTAAAAGTAACATCAATGTAAATGTAATGCAGGCAGTACTTGAAAACATAAAGAATGAAACTATAAAAAATAGATTTTTACATAGAGGTATTTGGATGGCTTTACTAGATGAAAAAACTTCTGTAAAAGAAAAAGACAGAGCCAAACGCTTATTTTTTGACCATTGTACAGATAAAAAAAGTGTCTCTGAAATTGAACACCTGATCAATGTTTCTAGCAAATTAGTTAAAAATCATAAGTTCCCAGAAATTTCGCCTTACAATTACAAAGGTGAACTTGTTAATATCAAAACAGTTATTAAAGGTAAAAATTCTGTCATTTATACTTGGCCTATTAAAGTAAGTGAGATGGATTATTTTGCTAAACGTGTTAAATATTTAGAAAAAAAATACCCTAATTATTTATTTATTGGCATCAATTCCGTTTGCTCTGAATACCAATGGAAAAAGAAAATCAAATCAAACAAATTAAATCAGAATCATCAATACAGAGTAGACAAAGGTATTGATTGGTTAGATATCAATTTTTCTAGAGCAATTATTGTCGATAAAAACGGCATTGTGCAAAATAACATGACTCATTTAGCAAATCGTCATTTTGAAGCTCAATTGAACATTATTCCTCAATAACTCTCTCAATATAATAATTTTAACAATTTTAGCTTCTAGTTCTTAAATTAAGTTTACTTTTGCAAACTCATAAAACTAAAGACTTATTTATCAGATGCGGTCGTGCATTTAACTTTGGAGTCTAAGTTTGATAAAAAATATAATATGTCTTTATTTAGTGAACTTGGCCTAAGCCAAGAAATAGTTAGTGCCTTAACTGACTTAGGTTATGAAAAACCAACAATAATTCAAGAAAAAGCAATTCCACAAATACTTTCTTCACAAGATGATTTGAAAGCATTTGCACAAACGGGTACGGGTAAAACCGCTGCTTTTAGTTTGCCTATCATAGAACAAATTGATAGCAAGAATAAAAATGTACAGGCTATTATTCTATCACCTACTAGAGAATTAGCTATCCAAATAGGAAAAAATATTCAAGAGTTTTCTAAAAATCTTAAAAATATACATGTAACTACTGTTTATGGTGGTGCAAGTATTGACGATCAAATAAGAAGCTTAAAAAGAGGGTCTCAAATTGTTGTAGGTACGCCTGGTAGAACGGTAGATTTGATAAAACGCAAGCAGCTTAAATTAGAAAACATTCGATGGGTTGTCTTAGATGAAGCTGATGAGATGCTGAATATGGGCTTTAAAGAAGACTTAGATCAAGTCTTAAAAGTAACGCCTAAAGGGAAACAAACCTTATTATTCTCAGCTACATTCCCAAGAGAAGTAGATGCTATTGCTAAAAACTATATGAGCAAACCTGTTGAAATTAGTGCAGGTAAAAAGAATGCTGGTGCTGACAAGGTTAGTCATGAATATTATATTGTATCAGAAAGAAATCGATATCCAGCTTTAAAAAGATTGGCAGATGTGAATCCTGATATTTACGGTATTGTATTTTGTAGAACACGTAGAGAAACTAAAGATGTTGCTTCAAAATTAATTGACGATGGGTACAATGCTGATGCATTACATGGCGATTTATCACAAGCTCAACGTGATATTGTTATGGAAAAATTTAGAGCTAAACATTTACAACTTTTAATTGCTACTGATGTTGCTGCAAGAGGTCTAGATGTAAATAGCTTAACACATGTTATCAATTATAAATTACCAGACCAAGCAGAAAATTACACACATAGAAGTGGTAGAACGGGTAGAGCTGGTAAAGAAGGTATTTCTATTGCATTGATAAATAATAGAGAGAAAAATGCTTTAAAACCTATTGAAAAGAAAATAGGCAAAAAATTTATACAAAAACAAGTCCCTAACGGTAGAGAAATTTGTGAAAATCAATTATTTAAATTAATTGAACGAGTAAAAGAGGTTTCAGTAAATGAACAACAAATTGAAAGTTATATAGAGAGTATTGATGCTCAATTAAAGGATATTAGCCGTGAAGATTTGATCAAAAAATTTGTTTCTATTGAGTTCAATAAATTCTTATCTTATTATGAGGGTGCATCAGATTTAAATGGTGATGATTCTAGAGAACGTAGAAGAAGTGGTGATGAAAACTTTACTAGATTCTATATTAATTTAGGTAAAATGGACGGATTGAACCCAGCCAAATTGATGGGCTTGATTAATGAAAATTTAAACAAAAGAGATGTTGAAATAGGGCAGATTGAAATTTTAAAGAGTTTTTCATTTTTTGAAATTGACAAAGCTTTCGCGGATAAAGTCCTACAAGGCTTTGAACATGCTGAATTTGATGGGAGATCTGTAATTGTTGAAATTACCAAGAAACCTAAAGGAGGAAGAAGCCGAAGTGGTAAGAGAGGTGGTTTCGGTGGCGGAAGAAGGTCTCGCGGAGACAGTAACCGTAGTGGCGGAAGTGGTGGCGGAGGCTACAAAGGAAGAAGCTCATCTAGGGGCGGAAATAGTGGTGGTAAAAAAGGCGGATTTGGTGGTTCTAAAAGGAGTAGAAGGTAATTATTGAGTACTGGTTATTTGATACAATTAAAAAGTAACTCAACAGACTATTTTACATATTTTGTTTTCTTCATAAAACTAATTACTACAAGACCTAAAAAGAAAAATA
>CAYRZY010000100.1:0-10558 GCA_964428855.1 uncultured Flavobacteriaceae bacterium | reverse complement strand
TTTCAAATATAGTAAAATTGAATGATTGTAAAATCAGAAGTTTTGAAATAAAAACAAAGAAAATTTGAAGTAAAATTATAAAGGTTTAGCTACTTAAAAACAATTTAATTGTTAAAAATAAGCTTTTGAACACTTTCTAAGTCAAATACAGAAGGATAGAGTTCTTTCATAATTTTATGATAATCATAATCTATCGTTAAAGCATTACTTAAAGACTCTAGCCCAAGATTTTCTTGTTGTGCTAAAAAATACATTCCGCTTAAACGATATTCTATTTCAGCAAAATCATCATACATTGTCTTTGCTCGTTTTAAAACTTCAATTGCATCTTTAAACTCTCCAATAAAATGTAGCACATCTGTCAAGGCAATAAATACATCTAAAGAATAATCCTCTAGGTCTAAACACTTTTGAAAACCTTTAGTAGCCTCTTCATAAAAATTCAATTTCAAATTTATCTCCGCATAACGCATCCAATAAATAGAATTACTTTCATCAATAAGTAAGGCTTTATTGATAAAATACAATGCCTTTTGATAATTTTTATTTTTGACATACAAATTGGTTAAAGCCAACCATCCTTTATCTATTAAAGGGTCTTCTTTTACTGTAATATTATAATATTTTAAAGCCTTTCTGTCATTCCCCAATTTTTCATAACAGCTAGCAATCCTTAAATAAGAATAAGAAGTACCATCATCTAAATTGATAGTTAATTCATAATTTTCAATAGCTTCTTGGTAACGTTTTAGCTCTTCCAACGTTTTTGCTTTCTCTAAATAAGCACCTATAAAATATTCATCAATTAAAATTGAATAATCAAAAGCTCTTAATGCTTCTGTAAAATTTTCTTGAATAAAATATTGCCTACCTAATTGATGCCAAGCAATTTCACTGTAAGGATCTTTTTCTATGTATCCGCCAAGGTAATCAACGGCTTCTTTACTTTGCCCTAGCATATCATAACAATAAATAACATTGTATAATGAGGTGTAATCATCATATTCTACCTCTAAGCACTTCGCAAAATTCAACCGAGCTGTCTCATATTCTTCTAAATAGAGATATTCCATACCAATCATTGAAAGGATATCAGCTTCATCTTCGGTATATAATAGTGCTGTATTTAAAGCAATTATTGCTTCTTTATGATTGTCCTTTTTTGACAGCAAAGTGGCTTTATGCAAAAAAATTTGATCATTTAAAGGGTCAATATTTTCAAGCTCAATTAATATTTTTTCAGCTTTATTGATTTTATCCTCATACAAAAGCACCTCAACATGGGCTAATTTTAAAGCAATAGCATCAGGATGTTGTTCTAAACCTAAATTTAATGCTTTTTTAGCCAAAGACATTTTACCAACGTTCATATAATGTAATATTATCTCTTCAAATTCAGTAGAATCGAAAAAATACACACTATTAGTTTTCAACATTGATTCAAACTTTGACAACGGAATCTCATTATCATTATTTTGAAAGTCGTGCATAAAATCAGGTTTTCTTAACGATTTAAAATTACTGCAATCCATTTTTCAACAGCCAACAACTAAGAAATGTTGTTAACAAATTAATTAACATGTTATAAACCTTTTTTTTATTTTAAAAAATATGTATTTTTGTGCCCGAACCCAAGGCTCGGACTGCTATCATGGCGAAAAAGACATTACTTAACTCGAAAGATATTCACATCATCCTACATCGCTTGGCTTGTCAACTCATTGAAAACCACAATAACTTTAACAACACAGTATTGATAGGTTTACAACCTAGAGGCGTTTTTCTAGCTCAACGGTTACAAGAAATTTTACAGAAAGACTATAACATCTCTAATATTAAGTTAGGACAACTTGACATTACATTTTATCGTGATGATTTTAGACGCAGAGAAGCTCCTTTGGCAGCTAGCAACACAAACATAGATTTTATTGTTGAAGATAAAAAAGTAGTCATTATTGATGATGTGTTATTTTCAGGAAGAAGTATTCGTGCTGCATTAACAGCAATCCAATCCTTCGGAAGACCAGAATCTATTGAATTATTGGTATTGATTGATAGACGATTTAGTAGACATTTACCTATTCAACCTGATTATAAAGGCAGACAGGTAGATGTAATAAACTCAGAAAAAGTAAAAGTTTCTTGGCAAGAACAAGATAAAAAAGATGCCGTTTATATTTTAAGTGAAGATTAAAATGAAACAGTTAAGTACAGAACATCTATTAGGTATTAAGCAGCTCAAAAAAAAAGATATAGATCTTATTTTTGAGACTGCAGATCACTTTAAAGAAGTTATCAATAGACCTATAAAGAAAGTACCTTCTTTAAGAGATATCACTATTGCCAATTTATTTTTTGAAAATAGCACACGTACAAAACTTTCTTTTGAATTGGCCGAAAAAAGACTTTCAGCCGATATTATTAATTTCTCTGCCAGTCAATCTTCAGTAAAAAAAGGCGAAACTTTAATTGATACTGTAAACAATATCCTTTCTATGAAAGTTGATATTGTTGTGATGCGACATCCTAATGTTGGTGCAAGTATGTTTTTGTCAAAACATGTAGATGCGAAAATTATAAATGCAGGTGATGGTGCTCACGAACATCCTACACAAGCATTACTTGACAGTTATTCTATCAGAGAAAAACTAGGAACGGTTAAAGGAAAAAAAATAGTTATTATTGGTGACATACTTCACTCTAGAGTGGCTTTGTCAAATATTTTCGCCTTACAATTACAAGGAGCTACTGTTAAAGTTTGTGGCCCGACAACCTTACTACCAAAATACATTAGTAGCTTAGGAGTTCAAGTTGAAACCAACCTTAAAAAAGCATTGGCTTGGTGCGATGTTGCAAATGTCTTAAGAGTACAACATGAAAGAATGGATATTAAGTATTTCCCATCCATTAGAGAATACACTCAGCTTTTTGGTATCAATAAAGAAATTTTAGATAGTCTTGGCAAGGAAATTGTAATTATGCATCCTGGACCTATCAATAGAGGTGTAGAAATCACTAGTAATGTAGCTGATTCTAACCAATCTATTATTTTAAATCAAGTAGAAAATGGCGTAGCAATACGCATGGCTGTAATCTATTTATTAGCTCAGCAAATAAAAAAATGAACCCAAAAGAAACTGAAATAGCAATCATTTTTAAAAATGACAAAAAATCAATTATAGATTTTTTTGCGGATTTTTCAAAAAAATATATTAATTTTAAGGATAAGAATATAATTCTTGATTTTTCTAATTATAAAGAGGTGGTTATAGAAAATATCTTGTTATTTTTGCCTCTTTCTGAACAACACAGAAATAATGGCATGTCTTTTGTTATTATAGTAAATGGAATCGAAGTAGATGATGTGCCTGATGAAATCATCATTGTGCCTTCGTTGACAGAAGCCAAAGACATTGTAGAAATGGAAGATATTGAAAGAGATTTAGGATTTTAACAAACATAATAAAACTAAATAATATAGAATTTAAACCCAAAAATAATTAAATGCATGGTTAAAAAATTACTTTTTATTTTATTGGTTACACTTTCTTCAACTGTTTTTTCACAACAGTTAGAAAATAATAACATTGTACAAGACTCTACAATGATTATTAAGAAGATTTTGGCCTCACCCAACCCCTTTAGCGTTACAACTAAAATTAAATTTCATGCAGCTGCTGTATTTGAAGTAGATTTTTCAGTTAAAGACCTTATTGGCAATGTTGTGTACTTTCAAAAATATACAACTAAGGTTGGCTCAAACACAATTCCGTTCTATAGAGATAAGTTAGATTCTGGAATTTACATCTATTCAATTAAAACCAATACTGAGATAACATCAAAACGTATTGTGATTAAATGAGTATAAACTTAACTATATTAGGTTGTCATTCGGCTACACCGAGAACTTTTGCTCATCCAACCTCGCAATATTTAGAAATAAATAATAGGCGATTTTTGATTGATTGTGGTGAAGGTACTCAAGTACAGCTCAGAAAATATAGAATTAAATTTTCTGCAATCAACCATATATTTATTTCTCATTTACATGGAGATCATTTTTTCGGTTTGATTGGCTTATTGTCAACATTTGGCTTATTAGGTCGAAAAAATGATTTACATATTTTTGGCCCAAAAGACTTGAAAAATATCATCAATACACAATTGAAGGCCTCAAATTCTTGGCTATCTTTTAATCTTATTTTTCATGAACTTTCTAGCGATAAAAGTGAACTTATTTTTGAGGATGAAAAAATTGAAGTATATACGATCCCGTTGGAACATCGTGTATATACAAACGGTTTTTTATTTAAAGAAAAAATTGGAGAACGTAAATTAAATATTGAAGCCATTAAACAGGTTTCTGAAATTGAAATTTGCGATTATCAAAACTTAAAAAACGGCAAAGACTTCACAAAAGAAAACGGTCAGGTACTTTTAAATAATTCACTTACTTTCAATCCACACAAACCGTTAAGCTATGCTTTTTGTAGCGATACTATATACAAGCCTGATATCACATCAATTATTGAAGGCGTTAATTTATTGTATCATGAAGCTACTTTTTTAAATGACAGACAAGAAACAGCAGCAGCAACAAAACATTCAACGGCTGAAGAAGCTGCGAAGATTGCAAAACAAGCCAAAGTCGGTCAATTAATTATAGGACACTACTCTAGCCGATATGATAATTTAGAACTCTTCAAACAAGAAGCTGAAACTGTTTTTGACAAAGTGATTTTAGCAAAAGAAGGCAAGATTATCAAAATAGATAATAAAGTGCCCAACGAATTGTTTATCGCTCATCAGAATTAAATTTCAGTTCATTCTTCTCAATAATTATATTTCGATTAAACTTCAATAAAATTAAAGTTATCAAAGGCTTTATAGCTCATTCTTCATTTGAAATTCTAAAATAAAACGTTAATCAAATGTTAAAAACTGTTACAAAAAAATATTCTTAGCGTCTATATAATACAACAGAAAAACAAAGCAATTCTTAAATAGAAATTAATCTTGTAAAACCAATCTAATGAAAAAAATTATTTATTTATTATGTCTATGCTTAAGTTTTAATCTGACAGCTCAACTAGCTAAAGATAAATTGCCTAAAAACGGAACTATCTCTGGTAAGGTAATAGATGCTGCAACAAAAGAAGCCATTCCTTATGCAACTATTGTAATTAAAGACCTAAACAAAAAAACAATAACGGGTGATATTACTGATGAAAATGGCAGTTTTAAAATATCAAAAGTACCTGAAGGAAAAAACATTGTAGAAGTACAGTTTATCGGATACAAAACATATTCTAAAGAAATAAACTTAACTTCTCAAAACTTAAAATACGATATGGGAACTGTAGCTTTAGAAGAAGAAAGTGCCAATCTTGATGAAGTTACAATTATTGCAGAAACTACTACTATTACCCAAAAAATAGATAGAAAGGTCATCAATGTTGGAAAAGACCTGACTTCTGCAGGCACAACTGCTTCAGAACTTTTAAACAATGTACCCTCAGTAAGTGTAGATCAACAAACAGGTAATATTAGCTTAAGAGGTAATGAAAATGTACGTGTATTAATTGATGGAAAACCTAGTAATATTAGCACAGCACAATTGTTACAACAAATACCGTCTACATCCATAAAAAGTATTGAATTGATTACCAACCCTTCTGCTAAATACAACCCAGAAGGTATGAGTGGAATGATCAATATCATTTTACATAAAAATGCCAATCTTGGATTTAACGGAACTTTAAATACAGGTGTAACACAAGGTGAGAACACTCGTTTTAATGGCTCTTTAGACATGAATTACAAAACAGGTAAAGTCAACTTTTTTACTAATTACGGCTTAAATACTGGTAAAAGCTTTAATTTAGGTAAAATTACAAGAAGAGATAATAATTCTATTCAAGATTTTACTTTTAATAATGACAATACTTCTCATTTATTAAAACTTGGTGCTGATATTTATATCAATAAAAAAAATACAATCTCTGTGTATACCACTCAAAACTTTTTTGAAGGTAATAATGCTGGTGGCACCATAATCACATTTGAAAACAACCCAGCATTTAACAGTGACAGTCCTTTAAAATCAATTAACGAAAGTAATTCTGGAGCTTATAATTTAAATTACAAACTTGATTTTGATAAAGAAGACCATACTATAGAGTTTGAAGCCAACTATTCTAAGACCAAAGCTCCTGAGGATGCCACATATAAACAACTATTAAATTTTGATGATTTAACAACTAATTATACAGACGCCATTGAAAATGAAAGGAGCACAACACTTTTTAATTTAGATTATACCAACCCTATTTCAAAAAAAGGAAAATTAGAATTGGGTTTTGAACTTCGCTTAAAAGAGACAAAAAACGACAACATAACATCACAACACGAATTTGTTTATGATACAAATGGCGATTTAATTGATAATGGTAACGGATGGTTCATAACTGACCCTAGAGGTGATTCATCTTTTGAATACAATAGAGATATTTATTCTGCTTATGGTACTTACAGTCATAAATTTGGCAAACTATCAATGCAATTAGGAGCTCGATTAGAACAATATGAAGTAGATGGGACTTTTATTAAAACAAAAGGAAATCAAATTGAGAACTATACTGATGATATTTTTAGTGTGTATCCTTCTACATTTTTCACTTATAACCCTAGTGAGAAAAATCAATATCAATTAAGCTATAGTCGCCGTGTGGATAGACCTTCAATTCAACAGGTAAATCCGATAAGAGAATGGAGTACGCCACAGGTTACTTCAGTTGGTAATCCGAACTTAAGACCACAATTCACCAATTCATATGAGCTAAATTACACACGAAAATTAAAAGCAGGCTCTATTACTTTTGGTACTTTTTACAGAAGAGTGAATGATAATATTACACGAGTTCTAAATATAGATCCGCTTGACGATGATAAAGTAGAATTGTCTTATTTTAATACTGAAAGCAACAACCGTTATGGAGTAGAATTATCAGCCAATTACAAACTTGCCAAATGGTGGAGAGCAAATGCTAGTGCAGATTTATACACTCAAAATGAGACAGGTTTTGCTAATGGTAGTCAACTTGAAGTAACAAATACTACTTTGAATTTTAGATTGAGCAACAGCTTTACAGCAACTAAAAACTTACGTCTACAATTGTTTGCAATGTATAGAGGTGGCGGTAAGAGCATACAATTTGACATTGACCCAATGTGGATGATTAATGCAGGTGCTAGCTTAAATGTTTTAAAAAGAAAAGGTACCATTACCTTTAGGATCAATGACATCTTCGAAAGTATGAAATTCGGATTTGATTCTGAAAATCCTTATCCTTCAAAAGGTGAATTTACTTGGGAAAGTAGAACTGCTTATATAGGATTTATGTATAGATTCGGAAATGGTAAAACTAAAAAACGTTCAAGAAAAAATAGAAAAGATAACGAAACTGAAGGTGGAGGGTTTATTTAAATCTCACCTTTAATTTAACCAAACCCTTTATTTAGTTCACAAATAAAGGGTTTGATTTTTACAATTACTTCATACAATCATAACATTTAACTCACAAAATTTGGCATACTCCCTTTTTTTTTATGATATTGCGGAATAGAAAACTAAAACTAACCCATATACCATGAAGAAAAAACTACTCTCATTACTGCTTTTAGTAATGCCATTTATAACTTTCGCACAAGAAGCTGCTAAAGAAGGATTAGATCAACAAATAGACAGAGTATTTGGAAATGCTACAGGTTGGTTTGTCGATTTTATATTTTTTCAAATTCCATTTACTGATACTATTAAGATATACTGGGTACTCTTCCCCTTAATATTAGGAGCTACTTATTTTACATTCTATTTTAATTTCATCAATTTTAGAGGTTTTTTCACTTCAATTAATATTGTAAGAGGAAAATATGACCATCTTGATCATCACGAAGCTATGACAGTAGCTGGAGACTCTACTCCTGGTGGAGATGCTATCGAAACTGCAGCTATTGAAGGACATGACGGAGAAGTGACTCATTTTCAAGCCCTAACTGCCGCTTTATCTGCTACGGTAGGTTTAGGTAATATTGCTGGAGTCGCCATTGCAGTCTCTATTGGTGGAGCTGGAGCAACATTCTGGATGATTGTTGCTGGATTATTAGGTATGGCATCAAAATTTGTAGAATGTACACTAGGTGTAAAATATAGAGATATTGAAGCTGATGGGACAGTTTACGGTGGCCCAATGTACTATCTAACCAAAGGCTTAAAAGAAAAAGGACTTGGCGGATTAGGAAAAGTATTAGCTGGTGTATTTGCTGTTTTTGTTATTGGAGGATCTTTTGGTGGTGGAAACATGTTTCAAGTTAACCAAGCTTTTAAAATAGTTGAACATATTACAGGTGGCGAATCTTCTTTCTTGTATGGTAAAGGATGGTTATTCGGAATTATAATGGCAGTACTTGTAGGTATTGTTATTATTGGAGGAATCAAAAAAATCGCAAAAGTAACCGATAAAATTGTTCCTTTTATGGTGGTTATTTATGTAGCTGCTTCATTATTTGTTATCATTTCAAAATATGATATGGTTGGAGATGCTTTTATGCAAATTTTTAATGGTGCATTTAGCCCTGAAGGTGTTGCTGGTGGCTTTGTTGGTGTATTAGTACAAGGATTTAGACGAGCTGCATTTTCTAATGAAGCTGGTGTTGGGTCTGCATCAATTGCACATGCCGCTGTAAAAACAAAATATCCTGCCTCTGAAGGTCTGGTAGCATTATTAGAACCTTTTATAGATACTGTTGTGGTATGTACAATGACCGCATTAGTACTGGTAATTACAGGGAATGTTGCTGCTGAAAACGCTTCATTAGATGATGCAGGAGCTATATTATTAACCTCAGGTGCATTTGCGTCTGTTATTTCTTGGTTTCCTTATGTCTTAACTATTGCAGTTGTATTATTCGCCTTTTCTACTATGATTTCTTGGTCATACTATGGTTTTCAAGGATGGGCTTACCTTTTTGGTAGAACAAAAAAAATGGAA
Source organism: uncultured Flavobacteriaceae bacterium (assembly GCA_964428855.1). GTDB lineage: Bacteria > Bacteroidota > Bacteroidia > Flavobacteriales > Flavobacteriaceae > Aureibaculum. The sequence continues at coordinate 1,508 of CAYRZY010000100.1, read as the reverse complement.
TATGCCTATAAGTTATTATTTCTAGTATTTGTTGTTATTGGTTCTGCAGCAAGCATGGGATCAGTCATAGGCTTTTCAGATGCCATGATTTTTGCCATGATGGTTCCTAATATGGTTGGGCTAGTACTACTAGCACCTAGAGTTAAAGAGGAGCTTACTAAGTATATGAATGCTATAAAAGCAAAAAAAGATTAATGTAAAATATTATAAATGAAAAAATTTAAATCCCATTTCTGGTACAACAATAGCCAACGAAATGGGATTTTCTTTTTAGCACTACTCATCATTGCCTTACAACTCATTTATTTCTTTGTAGATTTTTCTAAGAAGGATACCACAGATTTAAAATCTTCCGAAATTCTTAAATTCCAACAAGAGATAGATTCTCTAAAACAATTAAAATTAGCAGCTAAAAAAACTAAGATTTATCCTTTTAATCCGAGTTTTCTGACTGACTTTAAAGGCTATCAATTAGGATTATCTACAGAAGAAATTGACAGATTGTTATCGCACAGAGCCAACGGAAAGTATATAAATTCCACAAAAGAATTTCAACAAATAACAAAAATATCTGATAGCCTATTGGCGGTAATCTTACCTTATTTTAAATTTCCTGATTGGGTTACAAACAAAAATGAGTCAAAATCAAATATACAAACTTACCCAGCCAATACTGAGTACCAAGTCAAAATAGAGACTCCTAAAAAAACTACAATCAAGGGCTTAAACTCAGCTACTGCAAAAGACCTGCAATCTATCAATGGAATTGGAGAAAAATTATCTGAACGTATAATAAAATATCGAAGTAAACTAGGCGGATTTCTACTTGATGAACAACTGTACGAAGTCTACTATTTAGATGCTGAAATTGCAACTAAAATTTTAGAGAGGTTCAAGGTTATTGAAAAGCCTCTAATTAAAAAGACAAATGTAAATACAGCCACCTTTAAAGAAGTCCTTTCTATTGTGTATATAGACTATACGCTCACCAAAAAAATATTTGAATATAGAGATGAAGTCGCTGAAATACAATCACTTGATGAATTGAAGGAAATTGATGGGTTTCCAATAGAAAAATTCGATAGAATAGCCTTATATTTAGAGTCTAAATAATTGACCAATGAATGCACTATACTTCACAGAAGAGCATGAATCTTTCAGACAAAGTTTTAAAGAATTTCTACAAAAAGAAGTTGTTCCTCACATTGATAAATGGGAAAAAGATGGTAAAATAGAACGTTTTATCTGGAAGAAAGTAGGTGAAATGGGCTATTTCGGACTCAATTCACCTGAAGAATATGGCGGATTAGGTTTAGATCTTTTTTATACCACAATATTTTTAGAAGAATTACAAAAAATAAATTCTAGCGGCTTTGCTGCAGCCATGTGGGCACATGCTTATTTGGCAATGACCCATATTAACAAAGAAGGCGATGATCGCATTAAAAAAGAATATTTAACACCAAGTATTGATGGTGAAAAAATAGGTTGCTTGTGTATTACGGAAC
>CAYRZY010000099.1:0-10658 GCA_964428855.1 uncultured Flavobacteriaceae bacterium | reverse complement strand
CTTTTCCATTAAATACAACATAATCAGCATCTTCATCAACTGCTTTTTTCATGTCGAATGCTTGTAAACCCGGAGCTCCATTTTCACCTTTGGTATAGAAATCACCTTGCATGATATAGTATTCTTTATCCACTTTTGGCAAACCACCTTCTGGTTCCACTAAAATTAAACCGTACATTCCGTTTGCTATATGCATACCTACAGGTGCAGTTGCACAGTGATATACAAATAATCCAGGATTTAATGTTTTAAAAGAAAAAGTTTTACTGTGTCCAGGAGCTACAAATGAAGAAGTTGCTCCACCACCAGGACCAGTCACTGCATGTAAATCAATATTGTGAGGTAATTTATTGTCTGGATGATTGGATAATGTGAATTCTACTTCATCACCAACTCTGGTACGTATAAAACTACCAGGAACAGAACCACCAAAAGTCCAATAAATATAAGTAGTACCATCGGTCATGGTTCCTTCTTGTTCAAGAATTTCCATATTAACAATTAATTTCTTTGCAGGACGATTGCCAACAGACTCAGGCACATTGGGAGGTGAAGTCATTATCGCTTCCATTGTACCATCTACAGTAATACCAGCAGCATTGGTTAATTTTACATTTGATTTATTCTCATTTTCACAACTAAAGATTAAAGTTGTAAGCATTAGAATCATGATTAAATTTAGTTTTCTCATTTTATATTGATTATTAGTTAGACAGCACGTTGTGTGATGTATGTTACTGAGTAACAAAAGTAACAAAGACTTTTTAACTAAACATGATTTTTATCATAAAAAGACAATTACGTTTTTTAAAATGTAAGAGCATAAAAAAACCAGAGTTAATAAAATTAACTCTGGTTTTTTATTAAAACTAATAGTTTAATAAATTATTGGTTTTCAGTTAATTCACTTATTTCTAAAGCTTCATCATTTGGTTGTCCGTGTTTGAAAAATTCAATGATATAAAGTGTTATACCTACAATAAATAGTGTAGCCATAACAATAAGTACATAGAAATGTACTTCTAGATCTTTTTGAACAGTCATAAAATCTATTTTCATTTTACGTTCCATATAGACTTGTGCTACACCTGCTACACCAAAGGCAACAGTCATACCAATCATACCAATATTTGAAATCCAAAATGCCATTCTTCCTCTTGCTGTATCATAAAATTTTCTTCCTGTCATATTTGGTAAGGCATAGCTAATAATTGCAAAGACAATCATTGCATAGGCTCCCCAAAAGGCTAAATGCCCATGCATTGCAGTAACAATTGTACCATGCGTATACAGGTTAGTTTGTGGTAGTGTATGTGCGAAACCAAGTAAGCCTGCACCAATGAAGGATACGATTGCAGAGCCAATAGTCCATAATAATGCTGTTTTATTTGGATGTTTCTTCTCTCCTTTACGATACATATTCACGGCAAATAATGCCATGGCTAAAAAAGCTAAAGGTTCTAAAGCAGAAAAGATACCACCAACAATTAACCAAATTTTGTTTACTCCTATATAATAGTAATGATGCCCTGTACCTAAAATACCAGATAAGAACGTTAGACCTACAATTACATATAGCCATTTTTCAATAACTTCTCGGTCAACACCAGTTAGTTTAATCAATAAGAATGATAAAATACCACCCATAATCAATTCCCAAACACCTTCTACCCATAAGTGAACAACCCACCATCTAAAGAATGAATCTAACACTTGACTATCAAAATCTATCATTCCTGGTAAGTAGAGTAGTGCTGCAAATAAAAGCCCCATTGTCATGACCAATGCTGTAGTTGTTTTACGTTTCCCTTTAAATAAGGTGACTAGAATTAAGCCCATAAACAATAAAACATTTACGACAACGAGATAATCTAAAGGTCTTGGAATTTCTAAAAACTTTCTTCCTTCCCAATAATTAAAATGATATCCAACTATGGCAGCAACACCAACTATGGCTAATGATATTAATTGAACATAGGCTAGCTTTACACTCACCAATTCATGTTGTGCTTCTTCTGGGATTATGTAGTATGCAGCTCCCATAAAACCAGATAATAACCAGACTACTAAAAGATTTGTATGTACTGCTTTTGCTGTGTTGAAAGGAATCCATTCATGTAAACCATCCATTCCTGCATGAGCAAAGCCCATAATTAGTCCATAAATTAATTGTAATGATAATAATAGCATTGATAAAGCAAAAAACCAATAGGCTACTTTTTGTGATTTATATTTCATGATGTGTTAGTTTAGTTGTTAGTTTTATCTTTTGCTAATGGAGAAATTATAGTTTCAAATCCATTTAAATCTATTTCTCCTATCCATTTAAAAAAGGAGACCATGTCACTTGCTTCTGCTTCTGACATATTATAGGCTACCATTTTTCTTCCGTGAGGTTGCCAAGGCGTAGGAGATTTTAAAATACTCTTAATAACTTCTTCTCCAGCTCCATCATATCTAATATTTAACCGATCCACCACTTTTGTCAGTTCAGGTGCGTAATAGCCACCTTCACCCATAATAGTATGGCATCCCATACAATTGTTTGATTCCCAAAGTTTTTTACCTCTTACCACAGCTTCAGTAATGTTTTCTGAATGTGATTGATCTTGAGCTTCTCCTAATGAATACACTGTTAATCCTATAAATATTAAGAATGTAACTAATGTGCCAATAAGAAAAAAAGCTCGTGCTTGTTTTTTTGATAACATAATTGCTTGGTTTAATTTAGTTAAAATAAAAAGACTTGAACATCTTTTATAGAACAAAAGTAATGAAAATTAAAAACAAAAAGATGACTTTTGTCATATATGTTACATAAGAGTAAAAATATTTTAAAAGACAAAAAAGTATTTTATTAAGCTGATTTTTAAAATTATTAGATACATTTGCATTACTAAACAGGTTCAATTTTGAATAGAGTTAATTTTAGCATATTATTTACACTTCTTTATATGACGGCAATGTTGCGTCCGTTAGCTCCTTTGATTGTTTATTATGCTAATTACGATTATATTGCTAAAGAGCTTTGTGAAAATAGAAATAAGCCAGTTTTAGATTGTAATGGTGTTTGTTATTTGAATATGATGATAGTCGAAAACAATACGCAACCTTATGGTGATCCAATATCAACTGTGCCGTTGAATATGAGTGACTACCCTATTTCAACCTTAGATTTTTATAAGTACAATTCTTTATTTCAGATTGATGTTAAAGAACAAATAAAACCTGTTTTTAGTACAGACTTTACTATTAGTGAATATAATACTGATATATTCCATCCTCCTCAGCGTACTTAATTTACTACTTAATATTGTTAACTATTTCAATCTTTTTATGAGATTAGATAGCATAAAGCGTGCTTATTTATTAAGGTAAACGCTCTTAGAATTACTCTATATAAGTAACTGAAAAGTTTGCATTCGTAAACTAAAAATCAATTTTTTATTAAAACAAGATAGCATAATTATTTGCTATTTACAACAGTAAGGTTTTTAAAACAAGGCTTTATAAAACAACTATATAATGAAAAAATCAATTTATATTAGTGTAGTATTTGCACTATTAAGTACCATATTATTTGCTCAAGACAATACTATTGATGGAGTAGTTCTTGATAGGCAAACCGATAATCCTATAGTAGAAGCAACTATTAACGTAGTTGGCTCAAATATACATACAGTAACAAATATTGACGGTAAGTTTAGTATCACAGCATCTAAGAGGGCTATTTTAGAAATTATGCACCTGTCTTATAAAACGATAAAGGTATCAGCAAATAAAGCCTCAACGATTAGCTTGTCTCTAAAGAAAATTTCTTTGGATGAGATTGTAATAAAAGCACATCCGTTAGATGATATTTCGCATTCAGTCGTAGTGATTGATGATGCTAAAAAAGGAAGTCAAGCTCGTAATGCAGCTGAATTGTTTAATGATATTTCAGGTTTTAGTATCCAAAAAAGAAGTGCAACAGCTTCAGAACCTTCATTTAGAGCTTTTAAGTATGAGCAAATGAATATTAAATATGATGGAGGCACCAAGGTTGTGCATGCTTGTCCGAATAGAATGGATCCAACAACAGCACATGTAATACCTGAAGAGGTGAGTAAAATAGAAGTTGTAAAAGGACCTTTTACAGTTCGCTATGGACAAAATTTTGGAGCTATCATAAATTTAGTTACTAGAACGCCAACACCAGAAAATTACGGCTTTAGTGGAAATGTGCAAAGTGGTTTTGAAACCAACGGAAATAATTTGATGGCTGGGGCACAATTACAATATGCAGCTGAAAAATATGATATAACATTCACTGGTGAACATCGTGATTTTGATGATTATATAGATGGGAATGGCGTAGAAACGCCAGCTTCTTTTGTAACTGATAGCTACTCCATAAAAGCAGGGTATAATCCGAAAAACAACCAACGATTACAAGTTGATTGGCGTCAAAAATTTGGTAAAGACATAGATCATGCAGGTTTACCAATGGATTCACCTAAAGATGATAGTTATTCTTTAGGGGTAGATTATAAAGCTCAAAAAATTTCTGACATGATTATTAGCTTAACTATAAAGGCATACCTGTCTTATGTAGAACATTTAATGACCAATCATAAACGCCCAAGTTTTAAGGCTATGGATGCTCAAACTCCTGTAAATGCGAGTACATATGGAGGTAAATTTGAATTAGGCTTAACACCTAGTGATAATTTTTTACTCTATGTAGGTGCAGATGCAGATTTGATTAAAAGAGGAGGAGAACGTACAAGAATTATCAAGTTAAAACCAAATGGAGATCCTTTTCCTGTAGATGTTCGTCCCGTTAAAAAGGATGCTGTTTGGCAGGATGCTTCTTCATCAGATTTTGGATTATTTACAGAAGGAACCTATAAGTTATCTGATAAATGGGCTTTAACTTCAGGAGTTCGTGTTGATTTTGTGCATGTTCAAATTGATAATCCTGCAGCAGGTTTTATTCTAAAATATGGAGGAGGTGTTGAGGATGTTTCTGAGAATACTATTAGCGGAAATGTTTCCTTAAAATATAGAAGTAAGGGAACGCAAGTGCAATTGGCATATGGATTAGGAACGCGATCTGCATCTATGATAGAACGTTATATTTATCATTTTTCTATTGGTTCAGATTCGTATGAATATGTGGGAAATCCTTTTTTAACTCCAGAAAAGAACAATCAATTTGAAGTGGCAATTATGCATAGAAAAGGAAAGTTTAATGTTGGGGCAAGCGTATTTTATTCGGTTATGAAAGATTATATCTCTGCAATTGTTAGAGATGATGATGACAGGTTTAAAACCATTTTCAAAAACCCATTTACGCATGCAAAACAATATATAAACGTAGATGCAAATCAAGTAGGCTTTGATGCTTATTTTAATTATAAAATAACTTCTGATTTTGAATTCTTATCAGATATTGCTTATACAAAGGCTACAAATGAAACTTATGATGAACCCTTGGCTCAAATAGCTCCTTTAAATGCTCATTTGGGATTAAAGTTTGAAAAAAAAACATATTGGTTTGATTTTCGTGCACAATTTGTTGCAGAGCAAGACCAGTTGTCAGCTTCATTTAAAGAAACCGTACCAACACCTAGCTATACAACATTTGATATTAGAGTAGGTGTAGAGCCTATCAAAAATTTGAAGATTGGTGCTGCTGCATTAAATATATTTGATGAAGCCTATTATAGTCATTTAAATTTTAGTTTTAAAAATACAAATGACAATACTGTAGGAAGCAGAATTTATGAACCTGGACGTAGTTTTAGTGTTTATGCAAAGTATAGCTTTTAATCACAGGGCGATAGCCTAAAAGGTTTAACCTGACGAGACTGATAGATAGACAGTATTAAAAGATGAATTTTGATTATTGTTGATTATTGCCCAGAAAGAAACTGATTACTTCTTTCTGGGTTTTTTATGCTTAGAAGTTAACCTTAATAATGAACCTGCCTTCATTGAGAAGAGTTTTCCTACGAGTGATACAAAACAAATAAAAAAGCTGTATCGAATAGAAAATCTATTTTTTCGATACAGCCTTTCAAACTAAAATAATCAAAAAGATACTAATTTACAATGCCAGGTGACTTTGTAAATTAAAATTTTGTTAACGTAAAAATCAAAATTACCTTTTAGGGTTTACTTTTATAGTACAAATATAAGAGGAGTAATTATGATAAAAAATGATATTTATCATATGTATAAAAGATGTAGTGAAAAATGAGTCTAGAACTAATGTTGTATAGTGAATTGGCAATGATCCAACGCTTAAAAATCTTTTTTACGTAATTTCATTTTTATTCTAAATAATGGTAAAACAATCCATAAACAAAGCACTAAAAACGAAAGAAAAGCACCTTTGATTGTACCAAAAAAATCTTTAAAAACAGCACCTGTATAGCCTAATAACGCAGAGATATCTAATTTTAAAAGTATTAATATTCTTGATAAATCTATTGGGTTAAACATGGTTGCTGCTAAAGAGAATTTATCTAAAGGATATTCATTAAATGTAATTAAAGAGATCATAAATAATCCATCATAAATAACAGCTAAGAATAACCACATTAAAATGGCATAACCAAAACCTTTTATTTTATTTTCTGTAGATAATGCTATATTATAGGCAAGTGCAACGAATATAAAGTTGAGAAATGATCCGACCAAGATTAGTAAGCTAAAATCAAAAATTGCTGCAGACCTAAACAATCCATAAAGTAAAAAAGGAATACCTAAACCTAGCACTAAGCTTAGGGTTAAGGATAATGAAATGCCTAGATATTGACCCATGAAAATTTTACTTCGTTTTATAGGCTGTGCCAATAAAAGCTCTGTAAATTCTTTAGAATTGTAATAGTACATTACTCCAAATATGGTTCCAATTAAGGGTGTTAAAACAATAATGATATTCATTAGTGTTATTACAGCTTTGTTCATGTCACTATTTAAAAATAACAGCATAAAACCAAGCATTAGATAGAAAATGAAATATACATAACTCCATCGGCTACGTAATAAATCGTAAATACTATATTTTAATATTTTAAGCATATTTTTATTCTTTAGTATTGAGACTCAATTCTCACTTCAACCTCTATTTTCAATTTAAGACATTAAACTAGCAATAGCATGCTCTAAATTAGACTGATTTGTTTGTTCTTTAAGTTTTGAAACACTTCCTTTAAAATAGATTTTACCATCTAATAAAAATACAATCTCATCAGCCATTTCGTCAACAAAACTCATGATATGGGTTGTTATTAAAATGGTTTTTCCTTTTGCTTTCTCTTGTAGTATTAACTCTTTTAAATGAATTAAAGCAATAGGATCTAAACCTGTTGTAGGCTCGTCAAGTATAATTAATTCACTGTCAAACATAAAAGTAAGTACTAAATTCACTTTCTGTTTCGTGCCCCCAGATAAGTTTCCTAATTTCTTTTTTAAAAATTCTTCAAGACCAAATAAATCGATTAATGTTTTTTCATTTGATGGTTTAGGGCGTAAATTCTTGACCATTTTCAGCAATTCAATAACTGTTAGGTTAGGGGGGAAGTTTGCTATCTGTGGTAAGTAGTTTAAATTATTTCTATACTCCCATTTTTTTAATACGGAAGCTCCATTTATTGAAATATCTCCTTTGTTAGGGATCACCATACCCAATAAACATTTTATCAGTGTGGTTTTACCTGAACCATTCGGCCCTAGAATTGCAAAAATTCCACCTTTATCTCCTTTAGGATTAATGGTTAAATCTAAACCATCTAAAACGGTAAGTTTTCCGAATTTTTTATGTAGGTTTTTAATTTCTATCATAGACACAAATTTCAAGAATTGGCACTAATTGTATTTATTTTTTATTTTGCTTACTGCTTATTATTCTAATGGATTTATGGGTTTCATTAACGGTTTATTATCCATCAGGTCATCTGGTGTAAAAACAGGTGATACTTTTTCAGAAAAATTAATAATATCAACAAACAAACTTCGTAACAATACTAATGTTTCTGGGGTTTTATTGACAACATACGAAAATAATTTCACAGGTCTAAAAGGCACATCGCCAATTCCGTTTTTATCAATATCGTAACCTGCATATTCACTCCAGTAGTTGGCTTCAAATTTATTGTCATTTAACCTGCTATTGTAGGATAAATCAAAGGCATTGTGCATAAAATTATTGTATTCAAAAACATTGGTATAACAGCCACCAGTAAATTTCAAGGCCCAACCGTTTCTAATAAAGTGGTTGTTTTTATAATTAATACGGTTACAACCATCAACGTTTATACCTGTTGTGTTTTGTTCAAAGATATTTTCATAAATTTCCGCATCATTAATTTCTTTTAAAAGTAGGCCGTATGCAGCTGTTCCCCAATTGTAATGAAATGTGTTATGGTGCATTTTTATAAATTTAGAAAACATTACAGCTACCCCAGCTCCATTGGTTCTGAATTCATTATGATGGTATTCATTATGATGAGAAAACATAAAGTGTAATCCATAGCGAACGTTATTCTTACTTGTGTTATTTGAAACGAAGCTCTTATTTACAAACTCTAAATAAATACCATCTCTCATTCCAGTAACGGTATTTTGTTCAATTCTTAAGTTTTTGCATTTCCAAACATGCACACCATTTCCTGAGGTAGATTCATCAGTAGCATGGCCTGTAACTTTGTTATTCTGTATCAAACCATATTTAGAACTTTGTATGATAAATCCATAAAAAACATCATTCAAGATATTGTCTTTTATAGTGAAATTTTTACTGTCTGACACAAATATTGCAGCAATCTCTTTGGTATAGCTCATGCCAATATTTATAAATTTAAAGCCTGAAACACTGAAGTCATTTGCTCTTATTGCAAAAACACTATCGGTTTTGTTTTCAGCATCAATTATAGGATAGTCTTCTCCAATAAGATGTATCGCTTTATTTACAAAAATTAGAGTTTCTTTATAGATGCCTTTTTTCACTAAAACAGTGTCGCCATCTTTAGCAAAAGAAACGGCTTCTTTTATGGTTTTAGTTTTACATGTGGCACATACATTTATGGTGTTGGTTTGTGCTTGTATGCTTGATGAAAATAGGAAAAGTAGACAAAAAACAGAAATAATATTGATTATGAGATTCCTCGTCGCACTTTCAGGCTTTGTCGGAATGACATTGTAACAATATTTCTTCATTTTGAGAGTTTAGCTTTTAATTGACTCCAAGTGTATAACTCTCCTCCATTTTTTGCGAAGATTTCTTTAGCAGTTTCTTTTGAGCTAAAGGCGGAAAGATTTGCTCCCATTGGGCTTTTAATTTTCTCACTGATCAAATAAGTGGCAGTTTTAGCATCAATTAAAGAACCAGGGTTTGCATAGTCTGCAACCAATAAAAAAGACATGATTTCTTCGCTATTATCTCGATGAAGTTCATTGACCATACATTCTATAGCATCAAACATATAGGCTTTCCCTTTTTTTGTAACATATTGTGCTGCATGTGTTTTGTCAACTACTGTCATGTCACAAAAATCACAATGATCATTGCCATAGTTGATTTCTTTAGGTTCAACCTTACAGGATGAAAACAGGAACAAACTAAAGATTAATACAAAAAGTGAGTATTTAGTTTTTATCATTTTTTTATGTTATGATGGAACAAATATATAGTAAAACAAGCATATTCTAAGTTAAATATGCTTGTTTTAGATGTGTATTAAATGAAAATTTCAGAACCTTATAAAAGCACTTGTTATTTAGCTTCTTTTTTACCAACAAAGAAAGCAACAACAGTTAGCATCATTCCAGTAAACATTAACCAAGCTCCAGTCATAGGGTAGGAGTGTGCTGTAAAGTTTAAAATATCTTTAGTTCCGAATAAAGGTGGTTGGAATCCCATTACCGATCCATCTGGGTTTTTAAATTTCATGATAGCATTAGGATCTAGCGTATGTCCATAGTCATATTCCCATAGATAAAAATCATACATACCTGCAATTCCTAGTGCAGACATTAGAATAAACCATCCTAAATACCATTTGTATTTACCCATAAAGCCGATAATCACACCTAGCAGAACCATAATGCCAATAGCAACAGGAAATATTTTAAATTCTGGAATGGTTTCAGGTATATATTGCATACCTACATAATGGTTCATTAAATTGATATTTTTTATATCAAATTCGTGAGTGTCAGAAAATTTATTAATATGAATATCCATCCCTAAAGGAATTGGATATTGTGGAGCTTCTAATGTGATATTCCACAATGGAAATACGAATAGACCTAGTAGTAATAATGACCCGATAATCATTATGATTTTAGATTTTTTCATGATATAATTTATTTAAATGTTTTGATTAAATTGAACTACAAATTTACAACTTAATAATTGAAATTTACGTGACTTATATTACATAAAAGAGGATATTATCTTTTTATTTTAACTATAAAATGGGCAATCATTTTTAGATGAATTGCCCATTTTTAGTATTAAAATCTAATCTAAAATTTTATTCCTCTTCTTCTCCAGGAATATCTCCATCTAGTGTAAACGAGATAGGGGTATTAGAACCTTTAGGAGATACACGAACATATCCTTGCATTTCTTGGTGTAGAGCAGAACAGAAATCTGTACAATAGAA
>CAYRZY010000098.1:0-10738 GCA_964428855.1 uncultured Flavobacteriaceae bacterium | reverse complement strand
TGTACCAAAGAAATCCATAAATACTGTAGCATCTGCAAGAAAACGTTCATAATTTCCTTTCAAAGCATAAGGTGTTATTGTACCTATTACTTTTTGTACCAAACCTAAATTTTCTAATAAAGTATTTGCAAAAGGTTTTAAATCGTCAAATTTGGAAGCATTTTTAATAGTCTCTTGAATCTCAACAGCTAACAATTCAAGTGCTTTTCCATTTTTCATGGTAATTTTTCGACCTAAGAGATCTAAAGATTGAATACCAGTAGTACCTTCATATAGAGCAATAATTCTAATATCTCTATAATATTGCTGAGGCATAAAATCAAAACAAAAACCGTAACCTCCTAAAATCTGAACGGCATTACTGATAGATTGAATACCTTGCTCTGCCGGATATGTTTTTACAATGGGTGTTAATATTTCTAATAGTAAATGATACTTTTCCTTTTCTTCAGGATTTGTACTTGTCATTTCTTGATCTAAATATTTAGCAGTTTGTAAAATCAAACTCATAGAGCCTTCTACTATTGCTTTTTGGCTGAATAACAATCTTTTAATGTCTGGATGATTGATAATTAAGGTTTGTTCTTCTTCAGCGTTCTTTTGTCCTGAACTATTTAATTTTCTGCCTTGCGGTCGTTCATTTGCATATTTTAATGAAGAATAATAAGCTGCTGAAGCTATAGCTGCTCCCATAAGTCCTGTTGAGATACGTGCTTCATTCATCATTTGAAACATATACGATAGACCTTTGTTTGGTTCGCCAACAAGCCAACCTCTACAATCATCATGGTCTCCAAATACAATATGTGTAGTACAATATCCTTTTTGACCCATTTTTTCAAACTCTCCTGCAATAGCAGCATCATTATAAGAAAATTCTCCATTTTCGGATGGACGATTTTTAGGAACTACAAATAAGGATACGCCTTTAGTACCAGCTGGAGCACCTTTAATTCTAGCCAATACCAAATGCACGAAATTACTAGAAAACTGATGATCGCCTGCTGATATAAATATTTTTTGTCCTTTGATTTGATAAAAATCTTCAGTTGTTGGTGTTGCCAATGTCATTACATCAGAAAGCGAACTTCCTGCTTGAGGTTCTGTTAAGCACATGGTGCCACCCCAAGTTAAATCTAACATCTTTGGCACATACATATCTTTGAGTTCTTGACTGCCAAATGAAAGTATTAGATTGGCAGAACCAGATGTTAATCCAAAATAACCAGGTACATGATTGTTAGCTGCAGACATGATAAAATGTGCAGCTTGAAAAACGGTTGTAGGTAATTGCATGCCGCCATCTTCAAAATCAAAAATGGCACCTACAATACCTAAATCACCAGCCGTTTTTAGAATACTTTCAAATTGAGGATGTACATTAATTTTCCCATCCTTAAAATAAGAAGGCTTCTCATCCATTTCTTTGATAAACGGATGCAACGCAGTATCAGAAAAAGTTTTGATGGAGTCAAGGAATAGATCTAATGAGGTTTTATCATATTCTGAAAAACGTTCGGTTTGTAATAAATCTTCTACTTGATGTACATTGTATAAAAAGAATTTAAGGGTGTTAATATCTACGTAATCTGGTGTCATTTTGAGTTAATTTTGTGATTTCAGTAAGTTAAGTTTTACTGACGTTTAAGCTTTCAATATACTGAATTATTTGTTGATTGTTCTCTTTGAAATCAAACCATTTGATTTCATCATCTTTTCGATACCAAGTCAATTGTCGTTTTGCAAATCTGCGTGTGTTTTTCTTAATTTCTTCTAGGGCAAATTCTAATGAGATTTCATTCTCTAAATAAGAAAATAATTCTTTATAACCAACTGTTTGTAGGGCGTTTAAATCTTTGTATTCTAGTAATCCTTTTGTCTCTTCTAACAAGCCATTATTCATCATGATATCAACTCTTTGATTGATTCTATCATAAATAATTTCTCTATCTGCTGTCAATCCTATTTTAATGGGAATAAAATTACGCTGCCTTGATATATCTGTTAAAAAAGAGGAATACCTTTTTCCTGATCCAATACAAATTTCTAATGCCCTTATAAGGCGTTGATGGTTATCAATATCAATTTTTTGATAGGTTTCTACGTCTAATTTTTTTAATTGTTCTTGTAATGGAATGATTCCCTTTTCATTTAATTGCTTCTTTAAATCTTCTCTAATGCTTGGGTCAACTTTTGGGAAGTTGTCTAAACCATTTAAAACAGCATTGGTATACAATCCGCTACCACCGACCATAACGACATGGTTGTGGTTTTTAAAAAGTACATCCAGTTTACTGATGGCATCCTTTTCAAATTGCCCAACACTATAGGCATCATGAATAGAAATATTTTGAATAAAATGATGTTTAACTTCTGAAAGTTCATTTGAATTTGGTACTGCGGTACCAATTTCCAGTTCTTTATAGAATTGACGAGAATCAGAAGAGATTATTTCGGTATTGAAATACTTTGCCAACTCAATACTTAATGAAGTTTTACCAATTGCTGTTGGTCCAACAATAGTAATGAGATATTTATCCATTGTGTAGTTTATGTCCACATTCATAACAAAATTCAGCATTGTCATTATGGCCTTCAGCACTACAAGATTGACAGGATTGGGTACTGGTATGCACATTGTCACCATTTACATATTCGGCAGTTACAATACCTGTTGGTATGGCAATAATACCATAACCCATAATCATAATCATTGCTGCTATAAGCTGACCTAAAGGTGTCACAGGTGCAATATCACCATAACCTACAGTTGTTAAGGTTACAATTGCCCAATACACACTTCTAGGAATACTTGTAAAGCCACTGCCTTGATCGCCTTCAATTAAATACATAACGGTTCCTAAAATGATGCTAATAATTAATACTGCAAATAAAAAGACGGCTATTTTTGCTCTACTTGATTTTAATGCTTTTACCAATTGATTTGATTCACCTATAAAACGTGCTAGTTTTAAGATTCTAAAAACACGTAATAAGCGTAATGCTCTTAAAGCAACTAGTGCATGACCACCAACAAAAAATACGGCTAAGTATTTAGGAATTGTAGATAAAAAATCTATAACTCCATAAAAACTAAAAATATATTCTGAAGGTTTTTTAATAGAAATAATTCTAGCAAAATATTCTAATGTAAATAAAATGGTGATTACCCATTCTGCTTGATTAAAGAAATT
This sequence comes from uncultured Flavobacteriaceae bacterium, assembly GCA_964428855.1. GTDB lineage: Bacteria > Bacteroidota > Bacteroidia > Flavobacteriales > Flavobacteriaceae > Aureibaculum. The sequence continues at coordinate 7,544 of CAYRZY010000098.1, read as the reverse complement.
TGAATATTCATTATTGATGCTCGCAACACTTTCTAGCATCACCAATACAATACTAGCTATGATGAATATAAGTAAGACAACATCGAATAATTTACCTGCAGGTGTATCTGCTTCATAAATAATTTCATGAAGTTTTGATTTCCAGTTTGGTTTGTTGGTTGTGGTGTTCAATTTGTTATTTAATTTTTTCTAAAGTTATTAAAGAATTTTGAGTTTTAATGATTTGATTGAAAAATTCTTTAAGAGATGGATATTCTTCTGGTAAAAAGTAAGGTCTTACAATTGAAAAACGCGAAATCATACTTATTACATTTCCTTTTTGGTTGATGTTATAAATGTATTTACCGCCATTGTTTGGTAATTTAAAAGCAGTATTTGTTGGTAAAGCTTTTATTTTATAATTCTCTGGGATAGTTAATTTTAATGAGAATTGAAATAACCAAGGGTAACCAAAATCTATAGGATAAGATCTTTCCTTTAATTTAAAAGGGTTGGTAGAGATTCTTGAATCTAAAAACGGATTAAGAAATAGAGTTTTATTATTTAATTCGCTCTCAATAGTAATATCAAAAAGTTCTTTTAAAGGTTTGTCTATCGTATCAAGATTCGTTTTTTTATAAGAATTTATTGTTAAATCAGTATGTTTTTCTTCAATCTCTTCAAGGTATTTTTCCTCAGAAATTGAATTTATTTTTTTTCTTTTATCAATAGCTTTGTATCCATTGAAAGCTTTCTGCATTTTACCTTCAAAATTCCCATCTTCATTCATTGTCAAGTTCATACTTATACGTGTAAGATTATTTTTTTTAGGTTTTATGTCTATCCAATAGCTTCCTTTTTTAAAATTCATTACTCTGCCATACGCATTAAGTGTTTTAAAAGGGAGCACACCAAAAGGTAAAAGCTTGTCTGTTGCATCTAATAAATACTCAATACCTTTAATCTCAATACGTGCTATAGCATAATTAAAATCACTTATAACAGGGTATATTTTTGTTGGTAAACCGTTCGGTCTCGTTGAGATTAAAACGATATCAGTCTTGAGTCCCACAGCATTTAACGCATTAATTAATGCAATGTTTATTTCAGTAGAATTTCCGATTTTTTCTTCAAAAGCTTTTTTTACTTTAACTTCTTTAAAAAGTCGAGTTTTAGAGTTCCATGTAAAATGGTTTTTGATGTAGTTAAATACTTCTGTTGCTTTTTCTAAATCATCAGTAATTTCAAATAGGTGCTTTGGGAGGCGTTTTTCAATATAATCAACTTTTCTAAGTTGCTTACCAATACTTTTTTCTGTTTTAAACTCTTTATCTACAGATTTCCAGCTTTTAGTGTAATTATAAACTGCACCATTAAATGCAGTAAGTTTAGAAAGCTCAAATTTTATTCTAGATAAATAATTCTTTTTAGAAGTCATATAACCTTCTTCAATAAATGCAGGAATGTCTTCCATAACGTATGTTAATGCTTCGCAGTCAGCATCTCTAGAAATACCTGAAACAGAAAAGCATCCTCTTTTAATATCCGCTTTATTGACACTTAATTTCTTAAAACCGATTAACTTTCTGTTATATAGATAATTGCCAGGTATCAACGCGTAAAATCTACTATAAATTTTAGGAATTTCACTTTGAAATTTCCATCCAGTAAAATTAAATTTAAAAGGAGATTCTAGTGTGTATTCATATTCAATGATACTTTGTTCTTTGATATTTGGCATTGTGAATTTTACAATAGACCAGTTGTCATTCACTTTCTCAGTAAAAATATTTTCTTTTTTTAAAGAAGAGCGTTGAATTCCGTTGTGTGTAACTGCTTTTATATCAATAACCTTTTCACTTCGTTCTTTAGAATGGTAGATTGGAATTTCTATAGTTGCATTGTCAAATCCTTCTTTATTAAATATTTTAACTTTAGCATAGTATTTTGTTTTAATATTTATGCTACGACTTCCATCGTAAAATTGAGTTTCTCCATTTTCAAATATAAATACTGCATTTGCAGTAGAATCATTAGGATAAATTTTCATTTCATACTCTTGCTGAGTAATTCTACCAAAATTATATACGTTACTTTTTTGGGAAAAGAGTATACTGCTAGATAGTACTACGAAAAGAAACAATCCTTTTTTCATTTATTTAAAAATTTACAATTTTAAGTCTTTTATTCTTTCTCAGATAGTTTTTAATAATGTGTTGTACATTTCTATTGTTTTCCATAGGAGTAATTAAAGATTGCAAAACATCAATATTATTAATTTGAAAATTGAGATTGAAAAAGCTTAAGCCTTTAAAAACACCATTTTCAATGAGGATAGCACTATGTTCGTCATATTCTCTGCCTTTATCAATAATAACAAAGCTTTTATTTTCAAAAGTATTGATATTGATAACTTGTGAAACACGTTTGTTATAATCTTCAGTAGCTTCTTTTTGAATACAAGCACCATTACAAGTTTTAACACTATAACCTAAGCAATTATTTTTTGTATTATCGATTCCTGTTAATTTTTGACAAAGTTTATATTCTTCTACAATTCTAAATAGAAAGCTTTTTGCACTTTGTAAATTTGAAAAGGTGGTTATCGATTTTTTTCTACCATCAACCTCGTCAATCTTTAAATTAATATAACCATTATTATCAATAAAATGATATAATGCCTGCGTATAGATGGTTTGTTTTAATGCGGTATTATAAATAGGTTTATTGCGTTTAATCTCTTCATTTTCTTTAAGTGAAGCAATCAATTCGTTTCCTGTAATTTCATAAGTTACTGAAACTACGTTTAGTTGAATTTTTTTTGATTTGTCGTTGGTGCCTGTAAAATGCTGATTGACACGCTTTTTTATGTTTTTACTTTTACCGATATAGATAATTTCGCCATCGGCTTTATGTATATAATATACTCCAGTTTTTACTGGTAAATTCTCAATAATTGAAGTTAATTTAGGGGTTAGTTTATGTTGAACTCCTTGTTTTATAGTTGTTGTAATAATTGTTTTTTCGACATCTTTATCCAATAGAAGTTGTAGTAATTTTACAGTTGCTAAAGCATCGCCATTGGCTCTATGACGGTCAGTTACAGGGATGCCTAATATTCGGCATAAACGCCCTAGTTTATATGATTCTAATTCAGGAATCAGTTTTTTACTCAATTCAACGGTACATAAAGTTTGCCGTTCAAATTCAAAACCTAGTCGTTTAAATTCAGTTCTTAAAATTCGATAATCAAAACTGGTGTTATGAGCTACAAGAATACAATCTGTAGTAATTTCAATGATGCGTTTGGCTACTTCAAAAAATTTAGGAGCATTGCGAAGCATCTTATTATTTATCCCCGTAAGGTTAACTACAAAAGGCTGAATTTCTCGTTCAGGATTCACCAAGCTTATAAAGCTATCTACAATTTGATGTCCGTCAAATTTATGGATTGCAATTTCGGTAATGCCTTCTTCATTGAACTTTCCGCCAGTAGTTTCTATGTCAACAACAGCGTACAATTATTTTTTATCTACAACAAGTCTTTTGTCTCTATTGGCAATCTCCCAAGCGGTATAAAAAACCAATTGAGTTCTTTTCTGTAATAAATCATATCTGATTTTATCTGCAGTATCTGTATGTTGATGATAATCATCATGCACACCATTAAAATAAAAAATGATTGGAATGTTGTTTTTTGCGAAATTATAATGATCCGACCTGTAATAAAACCGATTCGGGTCATTCTCGTCATTATACGTATAATCTAAACTTAGGTTCATGTATTTTTTATTGGTTGCTTCAGATAAATCGTGTAATTCTTGGCTTAATTTATCAGCACCAATCAAATAGACAAATTCAGGGTTTTCAGCATGTTGAGTATCCAATCTACCCACCATGTCAATATTTAAATTTGCAACGGTGTTTTCTAAAGAGAAAATAGGGTTTTCAGTATAGTATTTAGAACCATAAAGTCCAATTTCTTCGCCAGTTACATGTAAAAATACAATAGAGCGTTTGGGGCCGTTACCAGCTTTAACTGCTTTTTGAAAAGCCTCTGCAATCTCCATAACAGCAGTTGTACCTGAAGCATCATCATCAGCACCATAATAAATTTTATCATTTTTTACACCTAAATGATCGTAATGTGCAGACAACACCAAATATTCATCAGGTTTTTCAGAGCCTTTAATAAAAGCAACCACATTTTCAGAGGTGTTTTTAGCATTGCCTTTAAAATACTCTGTAGGAATTTTCTGTAGGTAATCTCCATCAGCTTTAGCAGCACTAATGCCTAAATTTTTATAATAATCAGTAATAAATTTAGCAGCTTTTTTCTGACCTTCTTCTCCAGTAAACCTCCCAGCATATTCATCTGAAGCCAACGTGTATAGTGATTTTTTTAAATCAGCTTCAGTAATACTTGCTGCATACTCTTTTGCAAAATTTTTTATAAGGTTGATGTCTTCCTTGTTTTTGACGTTGTTTTTAACAGGATCTATACTTGTTGATCTAGAACCTTTGTCAGTACTGTCTTTCGATCCTGTTTGTGTGCTTCCGCATGATAAAATTAAGGTGAAAAGAAAGGCAATTAAAATATTTTTCATTTTTTAGATTTTTTTGTGAATAGTAATAAATATCAAAAGTAAACTAATTTAATGATTATTAATGATGAATTGTTTTGACTTTATATCAAATTTAATCAAATCAGAAGAAAATAGCTTTGAAATGCTACCGTCTGCAATTAAATTTTCGGTTACTCCAGAAATAATACCAACGTCATTCATTAACCACAATTCATCAGCTAATTGTAATGCCAAGTGAATTTCATGTGTGGAAATCAAAATAGTTTTTTGTAATTCTCTACATAGTTTTTTTAGTAATGTAAAGATCTCAATTTTATTATGGATATCTAAATGTGCTGTTGGTTCATCTAAAATAATAAGTTCAGTGTCTTGAGCCAACGCTCTAGCAATCATAACTTTTTGTAGTTGACCATCGCTCAATTCGTCATGCCTTTTGTCTAGTAAATCTTCTATATGTACTTGTTTGATTGCCAAATTAATTTGCTGATGGTCTTTGTCATTAAGTTTGCCAATCCAATTGGTATAAGGTTGTCTGCCCAAGGCAATCAATTCATAAACGGTAAGGTTACTTTCAGGAATTCTCTCAGTCAATACCAAACTCATTTTTTTTGCCAATTTAGGATTGGAAATCGTTTCTAAAGGCTCTCCATTAAGGATAATTTCTCCTGATAGTTTGGGTTGTACCTTCGTTAGTGTTCTGAGCAAAGTTGATTTACCGATTCCGTTTTTTCCTAAAATACAAACAAAATTTCCTTTGTTTAAAGAAAGATTGATGTTATCAACAATACAAGTGTTTTCCTTTCTATTAAAGTAACCAATTGCAAGGTTGGTAGTTTTGACGATATGTGAATCCTGATTTTTCATTTAATTAAGTGACCTTTTTCTAATGAGTAGCCAAATTACAATAGGAGCTCCAAATAATGAGGTTACGGCATTGATTGGTAGGGTAAATTCACTAGTAGGTAATTGAGCAATGGTATCACTTATAAGCATTATAATAGCACCTAAAAGAGCAACTGCAGGTAAAAGGATTCTGTGATTTGAGGTTTTGATAATCAGTTTTGTTAGATGTGGTACGGCTAATCCGATAAATGCAATGGGTCCAGAAAAAGCGGTAATAACACCAGTTAAAACACCTGTAATAATCAAGGTTAGGTTTCTTGTCTTTTTTAAGTTTACACCTAAGCTTACAGCATAATTCTCACCTAATAATAAACTGTTTAATGGTTTGATGATGGGAATTAGTAATCCGACACAGATAAGAAATAAAACACCAAGGATACTTATTTCATCCCATCCTAAATTACCAAGGCTTCCAAAGGTCCAAAACACATATTGCTGTAGCTTTTCTGCGGGACTAAAATAAGCCAATACGCTAATAATTGCAGCAGTAAAACTTCCAAACATCAATCCGATAATTAGAATTGATAGGGTGTTTTTCACCTTTCTAGCGACAAGCATTACGGCTGACAATACCAATAGTGATCCGATACTTGCAGCTATAGCAATACCTAAATTAGAAAAGGCCATTCCTGCTAAATTACCAGAAAAAACTGAAACACCCAAGACCAATAAGGCAACACCTAAACTTGCACCAGAACTAATACCGAGAACAAAAGGCCCAGCAAGTGGATTTCTAAATAAGGTTTGCATTAAGAGTCCGCTAATCGATAAGCCAGCACCCACTAAGATGGCAGTTATTGCTTTGGGGAGTCTGTAGTCTAAGATGATGTATTGCCAAGATTCTTTAACGGTATTGTTTCCTGTCAAGGTTTGAATAATCGATTTAAAAGGAATTTCTACAGAGCCTAGGCTAATGTTTACTAAGATAAATAGTAGTAGGAATAATCCTAAAAGGATAAATTTTAATGAATATGTAGACTTATTTTTCAATGATTAATTCAATTTTTTTAAGAAAAAAGGTTCATACTCAGGCAACAATTCAGGGTGTACTGCTTTAATAATATCTTTTAATATAATATGAGGTTGAGCAGGTGCTAATTCATAATAAAGTAGCCCGCCATTTTCACCTTTTTGATGAGCAAAAGAAAAAATGTTTTTAGTTTGAAAGGCTTTAAATTTGGCATAATGTTTATTAGCTGCTTCCAATTCCTTAAAGCTGATGTAAATTCCTGAATCTAACCAGAAATCAGCTTTTTTACCCTTTTCAAAAACCGATTCAAAGTTTAGAGAAAGACTTCCTTTTCCTTTGGTGTCAGCCCAGAGATAGTCCGTGTTTGCATCTTTTAAATATTGAGCCATAAAGCTATCTCCAGCGGGTAAATTCCAGATATCTTTAAAGATAGAGCCTGAAAGGATAGTAGGTTTTTTACTTGCTTTTTTTGCAATAATAATAGCGTTGTTATAGTCCTTTTCTATGGCATTAAAAATTGAATCGGCTACAGCCTCTTTATCAAATAAAATACCAAAAAATTTAATCCACTCAGCTCTACCTAGCGGTGTTTCTTCAAGCCAATCACCATTTAAAAGTACGGGGATTCCTGCTTTTTCAATTTTTGAAAACATTTTATTGTTGCTGTTCATGGCAAAACCAATAATAATTTCTGGTTGTAGATCTAATAATACTTCAGTATTGATATCTTGTCCGTTACCGAGTTCTTTGATGTGTCCGTTAGCAATTAATTGACGTGTTTTAGCTGAGGATATATATTGCAGACTAGGAAAGCCTACTAAACTTTTTTCCTCATCTAATAACTCTAGAAAAGGAATATGTGTTGTTGAGGTAACTACTAGTTTATCAATAGGAGTTCTAATAATTTTTTCGCCTTTTAATTCTGATGGAATTTCTTTGTCTTTTGGGATTAAAACATATTCAAATTGTTTTGTTGCATCAGGATAAGGAGCTTTAATGATTAGTTTTTTATAATCGGTATATGTCTGAATACTAAAACCTTTGGCGTATTTTTGAGTAGAATTATTTATTAAAGAATTGAGTTCTTTCTTTTCTTGTTTACAAGC
>CAYRZY010000097.1:0-10759 GCA_964428855.1 uncultured Flavobacteriaceae bacterium | reverse complement strand
GCCAATTTAGAAGAAAACTGATCCATTGCACCAGAAGTAGGTACACCAATACTTCCAAAACCAACTCTTCCTAAATCTTGAACGGAAGTATAAAAACCAGATTGAAGTACTTTAATCATAAAATTTTTCTTTCAAGTTTATAAGATCCTGTTTCAACTCTATTTTTAATTTGCATGTATTCTTCAAATTGAATTTTATAAAATTGAATCTCATCTCCAGATTTTGCAAAACAAGGTTGTTCACATTTCGGATTAAAAAATGAAATTGGTGAGTTTCCGATGATGTTCCATCCTCCAGAACTTTGAGAAGGATAAATTCCAGTTTGCATTCCACCGATGCCAACCGACCCTTTTTTGACGTCTAATCTAGGGGTAGATTTTCGGTCAAAAAATAGCTGTTTATCTAGACCTCCTAAGTATAAAAATCCGGGTAAAAAACCTATAAAAAAAACTGTGTAAATTTGGCTAAAATGAAGGGCAATAATAGCATCAATTTCTAATCCGTTTTTTTGTGAAATTTCTTGTAAGTCTATTCCGAATTTTTTATCATAACAAACAGGAACTCTCCAACGGTAATTTTTCACCTTAATTTGCGAAATATCACTAAAATATATTGATTTTAATGCTGAAAACTCACTATAGATATTTTTTATAGTATATACATAAATAATTGTTAACGAGTTATATCCGATAATTACTTCAAGTACTGATTTAAGGTTGTGATTGAGAATTTTATTTTTGAATAAAATGACATTCTTGAGTGTTTTTTTATCAATTTCGGCTGGCCACTCTATAAGTATTGCCCGATTTCCAAATGATTTATATGTCAATTTAAAGGAGTCCAATTATACGATTTTTATTCCGTTTTTCTGCAGTATATCATGAATGAATTTTAAGCTGTTTTTTACACCTAAATTATCACTATGAAAACAATAAGTTTGTGCGTCAATTTCCGCCTCTACTCCACCTCTACAAATAACCTTTTTTTCAAGTATCATTTTCAACATATGTGCGGCAATTTTTTTTGGTTCTGTCAAAATTGCATTGCTATTTTTTCTTGAAACTAACGTTAAATCACTATTGTAATTTCTATCTGCAAATGCTTCAATTTTTATTTTAATATTATTTTTAAGTGCCATTTTATGAATCACAGAATTATACGGAACATACAAAAAAGCATTTGGAGTTGTTTTAGAAAAAGCATTTATAACCAATTTTGCAGTGTTAAAATCTACTGCGGATAAATTATATAAAGCTCCATGCATTTTTACATGATTTAAATTTACTCCACCTTGGACAAATAAAGCAGTTTGTACGCTATCGATCTGATTTTCGATACTTTTTTGCAATTGAATATCATTAATCTCTAAAATTACCCTTCCAAAATTCTCTTTATCAGGAAAAGATGGATGAGCTCCAACTTTTACATTATGTTTTAACGCTAGTCTTATCGTTTCTTTAATCGTATTACTATCTCCAGCATGTGCACCGCATGCAACACTACATGAAGAAAGGTAAGGCATTAAGTCATCTTCATTAGCAAAACCTTCGCCTACATCGCAATTAATATCTATACTGCGTTCCATAAGATCAAATTAAGTTAAACACTTTTAAAATCCCTTTTAAGCCCAAAAAAATAGTAAAAGCAAGAATCAAAAACCCTAAAACATTCTGAAACGGACTATTGATATACTTCCCTAAAACAGATTGCTTGTTCATAATCCACAATAAAAAGCCTGCTACCACTGGCAATAAAATACCATTTGCTACCTGAGCAAATTTGATGATTTCTATAGGTTTTACCCCTAATGAGGAAAAGGCGACACCTAACAACAGTACAACAACCCAAACCAACCTGAACTTAGTTGCTTTTAAATTATTATCCCAACCTAAGCAACCTCTAGCAACATAAGCAGCTGCCAATGGAGCAGTTATAGCAGAAGTGATTCCTGCGGCGAACAAACCCAATGCTAAAAAATAGCTGGCAAAAGCACCAAACAGCGGTTCTAAACCTTTTGCCAAATCAGAAGCATTATGAATCTCTGTTGTTTGTATTGCTGCTGCAGAAATAATAATTGCCATGGAGACAATTCCGCCCAAAAGAATAGAAATAACAGTATCTTTTCTAGCTTTGCTAAGGTCTTTTGGTGAATTCCACTTCTCTTTTACTAAAGAAGCATGTAAAAACAAATTATAAGGCACAACTGTAGTACCTATCAATCCTACAATTGTCAACAAGCTTCCTTTTGGAAACTTAGGAACAAAAGCTCCTCTAAAGACTTCTATAAGATTTGGCTTGGTCAATATTGCAGTGATTATAAATGAAAAACTCATTGTTAGCACAAGGCCAATCAATGCCCTTTCTAAAAACTTATAACTCCCAATAAAGAGAAAAACAAAAGCAACAAACCCAATTAGAATACTTAAATAATTTAGTGTTAAGCCACCAATTTGAAATGTAGCATCACCTAAGATTGTTTCTAAGCCCATGACACCTCCACTAATATTACCAGCTTGATAAGCAGCATTACCAATAACAATAGCTGAGAGAATTAAAACCAAGGCAAACCTCCTTAATAAAGGGTTTTTAATTTCATTTCTAATAACTTCTGACAAGCCTTTCTGACTTATAATACCTAAACGAGCAGCCATTTCCTGCAAAAGAATTGTAGCAACAATAGACAGTAGCATTGCCCATAAAAGACTGAACCCAAATTGGACTCCCGCCAAGGAGCATAAAGTGACGGTGCCTGGACCAATAAATGCAGCTGCAACTAGTGTACCTGGGCCTATATTTTTAAACCATTTTTTAATCATCAGACAACGAATTGAGTGCATAAATAGCAAAACTACCTAACCAATGCCCTCCTTCGTAACTATCACCAACTATATGAGCTAATGAATACCGAATGTGATTTTTGGCAATCAACTCTAAATGCTTATACTCGGGCAACCCTTCTGCAATTTTATTCAAACTCCATGCTCTTGAAAAATTCACACCATCTAAATGAACCAGCTTACCATCTGACCTATCAGAGACTTTACCCGTTTCTAAGGCATACTTTTCATCCTTTAATTGCGGAAGAAATTTATGTAACCAACTTTTAAATTCTTTTTCAGGCAATATACGTTTCATCAAAGCAGCCTCTTCAAGACAAGGAGAAAGGAAATCAAAACCTCCAGGCTCCCAAGAAATGGGACAATTTTCATCAGACACATAAAAATCTCTAGCTCTTTTCTCAATTATTTCTTTAAAGGCCTCATGATTTGTGGTTTTGGCATAATCCCATGCAAAAGAAAGGCCGAAAGCTGTATTTGCATGCTCTCCAACACGAATAGGGTAATTCAATTTTGGTAAAAAATCAATATATTTTTGTAATATTAAATCGGTCAGCGGTTGTAAATTATCTTCTAATTTTTTTGCTATCGGATCATTCCAAGTATGAATTTCTTCTGCCAGTTTAAGTAACCAAGCCCAGCCATACGTACGTTCATATGACTTGTTATACTTCCCTTTAAAATAATGAACTTCTACTTCAATATTTTCTTTAGAAAGGTGTTTCAACAATTTTAACTTAGCTTTATTTGCTTCTTTAATTTCAGGATATTGCTTCAACAATGACACTAAGCTCCAATGTCCATGAACAGCAGAGTGCCAATCAAAACAGCCATAAAACGCAGGATGCAAAGCCTTAGGAGGTTTCAAATCATCACCACTACCTACTGTTTGATTTAGCTTGTTAGGATACTCTGTATCCATACAATGCAATGGTAATACTGAAAGCCTATTCGCTTCAGTCAATGTTAATTTTTTAAGTGAGGGTTTTTCTGAAATATTTGTCTGAGAAGAACAAAAAACAGAAAATAATATAAAAAAAAAGGGGTAAAAAAATTTCATGCTAAAATTCTGATTTATCATGGACTCATGCTATTTATAAATGAATACAATTTAACACACAATATCATTCAGAGGGAAGAACGACCGAAGAATCTAAAAGTTACAAATTATGAAGTGTATTATAGAGAGTCTTCACTACATTTCATTTCTCCCGAAACATCGGAACTGAATGACATTTATTGTCAATTTAATAGACAGCTATTTATTATTGATAATGCTTATACAAGCCTATTTTAGACTTATCAAACTTATGCCTCTCTTCAACTTTCTCTAATGCTACTTTCTCTTTGATATTAAGTAAGTAATTTGAAAGCTTATCTAATATAGGGTGTTGATCATTGGTATTAATTTCTATGGTCTCTCCATCAAACAATTCAACAATATAAGTATATTTTGGAGTGTCATTATGCTTAGATTTTTGCTTCCAATTTTCATCAATATTTCGTAACTGACTTCTGTTTAAGATCTTTTTTAATTGATAGATGTCATTTTTAGATAATTTACCTACAAAATTACCTTTTTTGTCAGCATATTCTTTTCCTTTATAATATACTGTTCCATCTATATTAATCTGGACTGACATTGAAGGACAAGTCCCAAAACAAGTAGAAGAGTGGAAAGTTATTTTTTTAAAATTTACTTTCGACAACAAACTACCTCTATTGTAAAACACATATTGTTTCTCTTTAGAAAAAAGACTGCGATCTAATTTACTGTTCTCACTCTTCTCATCTTCTATAATTGGCACAATTACTAATTTGTTCTTTTTAAGTTCTTTTATTTTAAACTCAAATTCTTCCGTTTTAAAATCACCGCCGACTCTATAATTTACTTTAAAAGATAGTTTTTTATTCTCAAGATCAAAAAACACCTCTTGCTTTTTATTGTCAAAATTATAAATAACTGAACTTTCATTAAACCTTAGATAATCTAAATCTTTATTAATCCATTCTGTCTTAGTTAATAGACTATTACTACTTGCCTTAGATTGAGAATTAACTGTAAGCGAAGCCAATAAAATTAGCGTAAAAAGTAAATTTTTCATTGTAGGGGCTGTTTTAATACTATTCAAACATAATAAGTTAAACTTTAAAAAACGCATTTTTAACAATTTTTTTTATTAATAATCACTCTTTTTAATACATTTTAAGAGGGTTATTACCAAAAATCAACCCAACCAGCCCTCTCTATCTAAACTTCTATATTGGATGGCTTCTGAGATATGGTCTGGACTGATGTCTTCTGAACCTTCTAAATCAGCCACTGTACGTGAAACTTTTAAAATCCTATCATAGGCTCTGGCCGATAAATTCAAGGCTTCCATAGCTGTTTTTAGCAATGACATAGACGCAGCATCTAACTTACAATGCTTTCGTATTTGTTTGACATTCATTTGAGCATTATAATGCACTATTTTACTGTCAGAAAAACGAAGAGTTTGCAATTCTCTCGCTTTTGTAACTCGCTCACGAATGACCTTGCTAGGTTCTCCTTTTCTAGTTTCAGATAACTTTTCAAATGGTACGGGTTGCACCTCTATGTGAATATCTATCCTATCTAACAAAGGCCCTGAAACCTTACTTAAATAGCGTTGCATTTCTGCTGGTGAAGATGTAACATGCCCAGGTGTATCATTAAAATAACCACTCGGACTAGGATTCATACTTGCCACCAACATAAAACTACTTGGGTATGTTACTGTGAATTTTGCTCTAGAAATAGTTACTTCTCTATCCTCTAAAGGCTGACGCATTACTTCTAAAACTGTCCGCTTAAATTCAGGCAATTCATCTAAAAACAACACGCCATTATGCGATAAGGATATCTCTCCAGGTTGTGGATAAGCTCCACCACCAACCAAAGCAACATCACTAATGGTGTGATGTGGCGATCTAAAAGGTCGTTGCCCCATAAGCCCTGAATTTTCTTTTACCCTGCCCACCACAGAATGAATTTTTGTAGTTTCTAAGGCCTCTTGCAAGGTCATAGGTGGTAAAATACTTGGCAATCTTTTAGCCAACATGGTTTTACCTGAGCCTGGTGGTCCGATAAGGATAATATTATGTCCGCCCGCAGCAGCAATCTCCATACATCTTTTGATAGATTCCTGACCTTTTACATCTGAAAAATCAAACTCTGGATTTTCTAAATTATTTTCAAACTCTTTCTTTGTATCAACAACAGTAGGCTCAAGAGTTGAATTACCTTCAAAAAAATCAATCACTTCTTTGATGTTTTCTACACCATAGACCTGTAAACCCGTAACAATTGCTGCTTCCTTTGCATTTTGTTTGGGCAGGATAAATCCTTTAAAACCTTCCTCTTTAGCTTTAATAGCTATAGGAAGCACGCCTCTAATAGGTTGCAAACTACCATCGAGTGAAAGCTCACCCATAATTAAATAATCAGAAATAGCATCGCCTTTAATTTGTGATGAGGCTTTTAAAATACCCATTGCTAAAGTTAAATCATAGGCAGAACCTTCTTTACGCAAATCGGCTGGAGCCATATTTATCGTAATTTTCTTACCAGGAATAGCATAACCATTGTTCTGCAAAGCAGCAGCTATCCTGAAATTACTTTCTTTTACGGCATTATCGGGCAAACCGACCAAATGATAACCAATACCTTTAAAAATATTAACCTCAACGGTAATTGTAGTTGCTTCTACTCCGAAAACGGAGCTTCCGTAAACTTTTGTTAGCATCTAATTTTCTTATTTAATACTGGATTAGCATATATTTTCAACAATCTATGTTGAATATCAAGATTTTCACTTTGCGATTGAATATAGCTACTAAAAGCTAGTAAGTCTTCTTTATTATAATAACCCGAAAACTCGCTTACCTCATATAACAAATCATAACCCATATAGTTTGTTTTGTACAAATGATAATTCTTATAGATTAATCTATCCATTTCTGCAGTTATAGCAGCAACCGTCGATTTAAGGTCACCTGAGAAATCAATTTTCTCAATATCTAATTTTTCGAAATGTAAACAAACATTGCCTTTTGGCTCTACAATACCTTTGACAATACTGTTTATATTCTCATATTTAGACCTCTTATAGGCACCTGTTTTCTCTCTAGTCTGCAATTCAACTGCTTTTTCAAGTGCACAGGGTTCTAGCTCATACGAGACTGACGACATTACAATGTTCAGTTCTTCTAACGCCTTTTTCAAATTCTTCCTTCCACTCATTAATAGCATTCTCACTAAGCCTGGAGAAGTCTTATCAAATCCATCTTTTGCTCTACCATTGCCTTGTGCTATCCATGAAGAAACTTTTTTTTCGACTATGGAATACCTAAGGTAAGCGGATAAATTTATTGCATTTTTTACCAGTTCAATTTTTGAACCGTTTCTAAAAACCGTATACATATTGTTGAGTTTTGCAACACGCTCAATAAGCTCGTCAACTATTAGATTATCTCCTAAAGAAATCTCCGTATAAGTATAGTCATTATAATGAAGCCAATGCTGCAACAATGCCGCATCTATAAAAATATCACGGTGATTAGAAATAAATAGATGATTTCCTTCTTTACAGATTTCATCCAATCCATAAATTTTTAATTGATTGATAGAATTTTTAATTAAATCGTCTAGCATAGGTACGACAAAGGCTGTCTGAAAATCTGCACAGCTATGACAAGATTTTAATTTTTCTTCAATTACAGCATCTGACCAGTTAGGGTAAAAATAACGAGCTCCATCATTAAATTGATTACTCTTTATTAGAAAATGTAAAGCTTCCTCAATTTGTTGTTGGTTGTAAGGTGCTATCTTTTCAAAAACAGTTGCTATTTCATTGGCTATACTCATAGATTTCTTAAAAATACGTTATTCTTTGTAAATTTCCAAAAACTTACCGCTTGTCAATAAAAAGTATTGGTTTTCTGCTCATTTTTGGGAATTTCAATTTGTTAATCTCATCAACATCATGAAATTCAATCATTGGCAAGACTCTTAATTTTGCTCTGCAATGATCTTTTATTTGACTCAACAACTCTTGTGGGTTCTCTTTAGCACCAATTTTAATCAGAATTTCATCAGTACCAATTTCATTGTGTGAAATTTCAATAATGTAATTTTCGATTTCATCAAAATCACTTAACAGATCGTAAATTGCTGGCGGATATAAAGTTGTACCCTTATACTTCACCATTTGCTTCTTTCGTCCTATTACAGGACTCAAACGCAATGTATTTCTACCACAATCGCAAGAACTAGCATGGGCTTTGACCACATCACCAGTTTTAAAACGCAATAAAGGCATTGCTTCAACACCCAAAGTAGTAATAGTTAACTCACCATATTCACCCTCTTTAACAGGATGGTTGTCATCATCTAAAATTTCAACAATAATCAATTCAGGATGATGGTGCCCGCCTTGCTGCTGCTCACATTCAGTAAAAGCAGTACTCATTTCTGTGGAAGCATAGGTAGAGAATAAATCAACTTTCCATTTATATGTGATTTTATTTGCTAAAAGATTTAAAGAAAAATCCTTTTCACGTAAAGATTCACCTATACATATTACGCCCTTTACACTTGAAGAGTTATAATCAATCTTGTTGGCTTCAGCATATGCAATCAACTTCAACAGAAAAGAAGGCACGGCAATTAAATAGGTCGGTTTAAATTTCAAAATAGAATCCCATTGCAATTCAGGAATACCTGCACCCACTCTAATAATACTTGCTCCTAATTTACGGATACCTAAAAAATAAGCTAGACCCGCCATAAAACGCCTATCCATTGTCGTCATTAATTGCACAGTATCATCTTTACTAACACCTGCACAAGCAAAGGATATGGCTTCGTTATATGCTAGCCTATCCAAATCAGCATCGGTTAAGGCAAAAGTAACAGGATTGCCTAATGTACCAGAAGTAGTTACATAATCTACTATTTCATTTTTTGGCACACAAATAAAATCATTATTGTATTGCTGTAAATCGTCCTTGGTAGTTACAGGTATTTTAGCCAAATCACCAAGTTTATTTATACTTGAAATATCAATATTATGTCTTTTAAACACCGATTGATAATAGGTAGACTTCTCTTGAAGATAAGTTAACAGTTCTGTTAACTTATCTTCTTGAAAATGTTGTATTTCAGTAGTAGATTTTGTTTCAATATTCGAAATCATGCAATAAACTATAAAGTGCTAAAATAAGATTAAAAAATTGAAGTGTGAATATTTCGGTTAAAAAAATAGATACTATTATTTAGCATCTAAAACAATGCTATCTTTGCAAGTATAAGGTGTAAGTAAAGTATGAATATCTATATTATTTTAACAAAAAAAATCCCGATAAAAATCGGGATTTTTTACATTATTATTTTCTATAATAATCCTGCCTAGCAGTCCCGAAGCTTCGGGATTAATATACAAAAAATTATATTTTTTATAATGACGCTGAATATTCTAATAAATCAATTATTTTGGTTGAATATCCATATTCGTTATCATACCACGAAACAACTTTAATAAAGTTACCCGTTAAAGCAATCCCAGCATTAGCATCAAAAACAGAAGTTCTTGATTCTCCTACAAAATCTTGAGAAACCACCAAGTCTTCAGTATAACCTAAAATACCTTTAAGTTCACCTTCTGATGCTTCTTTCATTACTTTACAAATTTCTTCATACGTAGCACTTTTTTTAAGTTGCACCGTTAAATCAACAACTGAGACATCCATCGTAGGAACTCTAAATGACATTCCTGTTAGTTTTCCGTTTAACGAAGGAATCACTTTACCTACAGCTTTAGCCGCTCCTGTAGAAGAAGGAATGATGTTGTGTATTGCAGCTCTACCACCTCTCCAGTCTTTCATAGAAGGACCATCAACGGTTTTTTGAGTTGCTGTAGCAGCATGGATAGTCGTCATTAAACCACTAGTAATTTCAAAATTATCGTGTAAAACTTTAGCCAACGGAGCTAAACAATTTGTTGTACAAGAAGCATTTGAAAATACAGCTTCATCAGCTTTCAATTCTTTATGATTTACTCCCATTACAAACATTGGTGCATCAGCAGATGGTGCTGAAATAATAACTTTTTTTGCTCCAGCTTCAATATGTCTTCCTGCTTGTTCTTTACTTTTAAAAATACCTGTAGCTTCAATAACATATTCAGCTCCAATTTCATCCCATTTTAAATCTTCAGGATTACGTTCAGCAGAAATTCTAATTTCATTACCGTTTACAATTAATTTCCCATTCTTTACTTCAACTTCACCTTTAAATTGACCATGAACTGAATCATACTTCAGCATGTAAGCTAAATAATCAACATCTAACAAATCATTAATACCAACAACTTGCACATTGTCTCTTTCTGCAGCAATTCTAAATGCTAATCTTCCGATTCTTCCGAATCCATTGATTCCTATTTTTATCATAATTTATAGTTATTTACACTGATAATATATCAGATATTCTTAATAATTCTCTATTTATATCGTTTGAAGATTTTATTGCTTCTTCAATACTTGTTGTAATTATTTTATCTTTAACAAGACCTACCATTACGCCATTTTCTCCATCTAGTATACTTTCAACAGCTTTGACACCCATTCTACTTGCCAATACTCTATCAAAACAACTAGGGCTTCCGCCTCGTTGCATATGACCTAAAACAGAGACTCTAACTTCATACTCTGGTAGATTTTCATTGACATATTCTGCCAATTCAAAAACATTTTTACCAATTTTATCCCCTTCAGAAACGACAACTATACTTGAAGTTTTCCCACTACGCTTACTTTTCTTTAAAGATTCTAACAATCTATCTAATCCTAAATCTTCTTCTAGTAATAAAATTTCTTCAGCACCTACACCTACACCCGCA
>CAYRZY010000096.1:0-10904 GCA_964428855.1 uncultured Flavobacteriaceae bacterium | reverse complement strand
AATATGAAATTCAATACAAAAACAATTCATGGTGGTCAAGAACATGACCCTTCTACAGGAGCGGTAATGCCCCCAATATATCAAACCTCAACCTATGCTCAAAGTAGTCCTGGTACACACAAAGGTTATGAATATTCAAGAGCTGCAAATCCAACACGTACAGCTTTAGAAAATAGCTTTGCAGCTATAGAAAACGGAACGCATGGTTTTGCTTTTTCTTCAGGTTTATCGGCTATCGATTGTGTGTTGAAAATGTTAAACCCTGGTGATGAGATTATTGCTGGTGATGATTTGTATGGTGGTACCTATAGAATGTTTACCACAATGTTCGAAAAATACGGACTGAAATTCCATTTTATTAATATGGAGAATCCTTCAAATATAGAACCGCTCATCAATAAAAACACCAAACTCATTTGGTTAGAAACACCAACGAACCCATTGATGAAAATTGCTGATATTCAAGCAATTTCAACATTGATTAAAGCTAAAGATACAACTATTTTAGTCGCTGTAGACAATACTTTTGCGACACCTTATTTACAACTTCCGTTAGATTTAGGAGCAGATATCGTTATGCATTCTGCAACAAAATATCTAGGCGGACATTCTGATATTGTAATGGGAGCTTTAATGGTAAAGAATGAGAAATTAGCAGAACAACTTCATTTTATTCAGTTTGCAGGTGGAGCAGTAGCAGGCCCACAAGATAGTTTTTTAGCCTTAAGAGGGATTAAAACCTTACATATAAGAATGCAACGTCATTGTGAAAACGGAATGAAAATTGCTCATTTTTTAGAACAACATCCCAAAGTTGCTGAAGTTTTTTATCCAGGATTAACATCAGATAAAAATCATAGTATAGCAAAAAAACAAATGAAAGATTTTGGAGGCATGGTTTCTTTCAAACTAAAAGATGAAAGTAGAGCAGCTGCTTTTAAAGTCTTAGAAAATTTTAATGTATTTACATTAGCAGAATCTTTAGGTGGTGTTGAAAGTTTGGTAAATCATCCTGTAACAATGACCCATGCATCTATCCCAGAAAAAGAAAGAGAGCTCATAGGAATTACCGATTCCCTTATTAGATTAAGTGTAGGTATTGAAGATATTGAGGATTTACTAGAAGATTTGAAAAATGCTTTAAGCTAGTTTTAATACTTGTTAGAAAAAGTTTCCATATTAAAAACAACGCCAAAACTAAAATAAATTAAAGTATCATTAAATTTATTTTCAGTAACATTGGCATCTAAACCTTCATACGTATCTGTAAAAAAGTATTGCCATCTAGCATCTAAGACCAAGTCAAAGTTTTCTAGTTTGTATCTAGTACCTGCACTCATTGTAAAAGAAAAAGTTTGATCTTTTTCAACAAATACATGGTCTTGCCATTTTTGAGGTAATACAGAAGGGTTTGTAGTCCAATCTCCTCCTGCAGAAGTTACTTCAGGCGTAAAAATATTGTATTGTAAACCAACACCTATATATGGTGCAAACTTTACATTGTCATTAAATAAAAGACCATAGTCTTCTAAATTTTTAAAATGAAACTCTAGACCTGTACCAAAGTTAAGTGACTTTGTCTTTCCTGTCATGTCTCTTAATTTTTGAGCTTCAGAGTTAGAAGATCCATCAGCTGCGTATTGTCCTTTATGCTCCAAACTATTATTAAAATAATAAGATATTTCTGATTTTAATTTAAAGTGATCTGAGAAAAAACTGGCACCATTTCTCCAATTATAATTACTTCCATAAAAATTTAAATAGTGAACTGCGGCAATACCAAAACTGGTAGCTGTACTACTAGGTAGGTGGTGTCTTTCCCCATAATCTGTTTGCATAGTAACGGGCCCTGCAGTAACTCCAAATTCATGGCTTAATTCTAGCTGAGCAAAAATATTAGATATAGAAAAAAATATGACTACTATAAATAATTTACGAGTTGATTTCATGTACTTTCCCATTTTGGTCGCAATTTACTAAAAAATATGCAAAAGCTTTATTTTAAAACACTAATTAAACTTCTTTTCGCTAAAAATATTGTTTATAAGGCCAAAAATACACCTTTTTTATTAATATATTTTATATACTAAATGATATTATTCGTTTGGATTCCAAAAAATAACATCAAAATTGACAATTTTAGCATCTTTAATTAGTACACCTTCACTTTCTAATAATTGTTGCATTAAATTAATTCCATCAAAATGATGTTTCCCTGTTAATAAGCCTTGTTTGTTTACGACTCTATGTGCTGGTACCGTATCATCATTATGACTAGCATTCATTGCCCAACCTACCATTCTAGCTGATTTAGCAGCACCTAAGTGTTTGGCTATTGCCCCATATGATGTAACTCTACCATAAGGTATTTTCCTTGCAACTGCATATACCTTTTCAAAAAAACCTTCTTCTTTATCCATTTGCAGGAATAACTATTGTTCTTAACAAGTTATAAATATAGTGATTATAAAATAACCAGAGTTCTATTTATAGTTTGTCCTAAATTTAATATAAGTAATTGCTTTATTATTTTCTAAGAATTGTTTTTCGTAAAATGTTTGGGTAAGTATTGCTTCTTCTGGGCTGTGGTTATTCTTATATATGTGGTGATGTGCATATACTATTTCATGTTCTCCTTCTTGTAACAAACCTAATGTATAACCATGTAAGAATTCACTATCCGTTTTTA
This sequence comes from uncultured Flavobacteriaceae bacterium, assembly GCA_964428855.1. Lineage (GTDB taxonomy): Bacteria > Bacteroidota > Bacteroidia > Flavobacteriales > Flavobacteriaceae > Aureibaculum. The sequence continues at coordinate 8,215 of CAYRZY010000096.1, read as the reverse complement.
AATGTACAACTCCTTCTTTTACAAGGATTTGTTGGTATTTTCTTAAGAATTCAGGATTGGTTAAACGGTGTTTCATCCGTGTAAACTTGATTTGAGGGTCAGGAAAGGTTATCCAAATTTCAATAACTTCATTGATTGCAAAACATAAGTCAATCAATTCTATTTGAGTTCTTAAAAAAGCAACATTTGTAAGGTTTTCTTCTAATGCTGTTTTAGCACCACGCCAAAAACGAGCTCCTTTAATATCAACACCTATATAATTAAACTGTGGATTTTTCCTAGCAAGTGCGATAGAATATTCGCCTTTACCACAACCTAATTCTAAAATAATCGGATTATCATTATTGAAAATAGTACTCCATTTTCCTTTTAAATGAAAACCATCAAAAATATCTTGCCTAGAAGGTTGTATAACATTAGTAAACGTTTCGTTTTCTAAAAAACGTTTTAGTTTATTTTTACTTCCCAAAATAAATGAATTGAAGAAAAATTATTGTTCATTTGCTTTATGATGCTTTGACATTTGCCCTAACCAATAAAACAAGAAAAGAAAACCAGTAGCAACTAAAAAAACACCCATCGCATTTGAAACCCACCAACCGTCCATAAATCTAAAATAGTCATACGGTGCAAATAAAAGATCTGTACAAAAATCACCTATTGCTCTAAAAATATTGTTTACAATCATATTTAAGTATATTTACACTGCAAAAATATGAAATTATACGAATGATTGCCAATTTTTTTAACAAATCAACTCCTTTTGGGAAACTTTCTATTGTAATATTACTATCACTAGTTGTTATTACTGATGTTTTTTCATCAGACGCAATAAATTTTAGCTTCATTTTCTTTCTTAAAAAAATAGCAATTCTGCTTTTTCTTTTACTAAACCTTTATCTAATCCATTTTATTACCAAAAGAAATAAATTAATAAAGGATAATATTTATGACATGTTATTAATCGTCATTTTTATTGCAATGTTTCCTGATACGGCTAATTTCAGCCCAATATTAATCTCACATTTTATTCTATTATTAGCATATAGGAGAATTTACAGTTTAAGAACATTAAAAAAACCTAAAGAAAAACTATTTGATAGTTCACTATATATTGGTATTGCTACTATAATTTATCCTTGGAGTATTCTTTATTTGCTAATGCCTTATGCAGCAGTTATTTCCTTTAATAAGCGTACCATTAGAAACGTTATCATCCCCTTAATAGGCTTTAGTTGTCCGATTTTTATTTACGGTACTTATTTGTTCTTAACTGATAATTTTACAGGTTTAAATTCTCCATTTATCTTTAATTTTTCATTTCTAAATTACAATTCTCTTCAATTACTAATTCCTCTAGCTTTAATTTTAGGGTTTATTATTTGGGCGACCTCATCTACAACATTTAAGGTTTTTACAACAAATAATGAAATTAAGAATTCATGGAAACTGATAATAACCCATTTAGTAATCAGTATTTTGATTGTGATTCCTTCTCCTATAAAAAGTGGTGCTGAGTTTTTATTCTTATTCTTTCCTTTGTCTGTTATTTTTACCAATTATTTGCAAATGGTAAATGAAAAATGGTTTAAAAATGTGTTTTTGTATTTGTTTATAGGTGTTGCTATTTTAAGGTACTTTCTATAGATAAGCCCTATAGCTTTACCCCATAAGATAAGTCTCCTGCATCACCTAAACCAGGAATTATATAACCTCTTTTATTCAATTTTTCATCAATAGTTGCAATCCATAAATGAGTATTCTCAGGAAACACATTTTTTATATATTCTATTCCTTGGGTTGAACCGATTACAGAAAGAATATGGATTTGTTTAGGGGTGCCATGTTTTTCTAAAGCTTTAAAGGTGTTTTCAAGTGTTTTGCCAGTTGCCAACATTGGATCTATCAATAATAACGTTTTATTTTCTATAGAAGGAGCTGCCAAATAATTTACGATAACGTCAAATGCATCATCATTGTTTGGATGGTCTCTATAAGCAGATATGAATGCATTTTCTGCACCATCAAAATAATTCAAAACCCCTTGATGTAAAGGCAATCCAGCTCGTAAAATAGAACACAAAACCAGATTATTTTCAGGTAATAATATGTTTTTTTTGCCTAATGGAGTTTCTACAACTTTATTTAAACAATCTAAAGTCTTGCTTAATTCATAACTTAAAATTTCACCTATTCGTTCTATATTTTTTCTAAAACGCATGGCTTCTTTTTGAATGTTTACATCTCTTAACTCAGAAATAAACTGATTTAAAAGTGAATTCTCTTCTTCAAAGTTGTGAATTATCATAAAATGGAGTTTCAACAAAAATACAATTTTAGACTGAACTTTTCTTTGAAATTTAATCTCAAAATTTAATTTAATTTTTAAAAATAATGTACCTTTACATTATTACATTAATCGATTAAAAACAAAATTAAAAAATTATGGGATTATTTTCATTTATTAAAAATGCAGGAGCAAAAGTTTTCGGTATTGGTAAAACTACTGAAGAAGAGGCTGCAGACAACGCTGAAAAAGCAAAAGAATTAGCTAATTTAAAAGCATTAAAACTTGTTAACGCTGTTGAAGCTTTAGGTTTTGGTGTTACTGATTTAGATGTTACTGTTGATGGTGATTTAGCAACTATTTATGGTCAAGCTGAAAATCAAGCAACTAGAGAAAGGGTTGTGTTAGTTGTTGGTAATACTGAAGGTATTGCAAGTGTAGACGACAGAATGACTACTGAAGTTCAAGAGCCTGAAGCTCAATTTCACACTGTGGTGAGTGGTGATACTTTAGGTAAAATTGCAAAAACATATTATGGCAATGCAATGAAATACCCAGAGGTATTTGAAGCAAACAAGCCAATGCTTTCACATCCAGATAAAATTTATGTAGGTCAAGTATTGCGTATTCCTGTATTGGAATTGTAATAATTTTGCATAAAACAGATAAAAAGCCTCCATATGGAGGCTTTTTTTTATTTATAAATGAAAACGAAGTCCTAATGAAATGTTATGCTGTTCTACATCAGCATTTTTAAAGATTGGGTTTAAATCATATTTTAAATACAGCATCGTATTATCATAACCCACATAAGTACTTAAACCATAAATATAATTACCTGTATTATAATCACGCTTTATCTTATCTTTAACTTTTTTATCCTCTATTTTATACTTTAACTTTTGGCGTGTACCTAAATTGAAACCTGCATAGCCTCCAAAACCAAATCTAAATTGTTTGTCTAAAGAATAACGTATAGTGTGCTCTGTTTTTCTAACCTTTGAAGACCCTATTTCAAAATGAATAGGAAACACTAAATTATCCGTTCTGAGCTTAGATTTTTTTAAATCATATTCAAAATTTTGTAATTCCGTTTTATTATCAATTGCTACAAAATATTGATTGTCTTTTGGTTTGAGTCCGTTAAACTGAAAAGAAAAGCCATAATTTATACGTAAAAAATTTGAATTTTTAAACACTCTTGTTCTCCAGGCCCAACCTAATTCAAAAAAACGACTTCCTCCAATTTTATAAGGAGAATCATCAAAAGACTGATTATCAATTAGAGCATTATTTAAACCGAAAGCAATAATTAAATCTGAATGAGTCCTGTAATCATATTTTATTTTTTTTGGAGAATTATCTTGAATTTTAATCCCAAAAGTATAATCATTATCATCTTTTGCACCTATTCCTATTACAATTTTTGAAAGCTTAATAACACCCTTTTCTCCTGCTAAAGTGTCTAAACCATTTCTTTCAATTAAAGCAATTTTATTATCAATAATAGTTGTCTTGTTTTCAATATTTAATGCACGTTTATTAGCAACTTGTTTTTTTAAATTTTTCGCTTCTTCTTCGTTAATTTCTTTGCTTTCTAAACGTTTGTTTATGATCTTAACTTCTTTTTTTAAAGCTTCTTTTTCTTGAAAAATTGCTTGTTCTTTATGAGTTTTTAAGGTTTCAATCTTTGATTTATCTTCCTCTTGTGCAGTTAAATTTTGTACTCCTAATAAAATGAGCATTACCAGTAAGTGTATCATAATTTTCATAATAATTGAATTTATTTTAATGATTATTTATTCCTATCAGCTATAGCATTTCTTGCTTCTAATACTCCTTTTTTTAATAGTTCGAAAAGCTGTTCCTTCAATGGTTGGTCAAGTTCATTTTCTATTTCACTAAGTAAAGCCATAGCATCAACCGATTTATTTTGACGAAAGAGTTTTTGATTTAATAGTTCCTTTTGAGCTTGTGTAATTAAAGAATCTACTTCTAAATCTGTTACGCTTTTAGTGTTCTGCTCCATCTTTGTAATCTTAGCTATCACCTCTGTTAGCTTAGTGTTTATCAATTCTTCTGTATTAATAATATTTTTGTTTTCTTCCACAACACTATCAATTGATGGGGTTTTATTATCATCCGTAATAATTGGGGTAGCATCTACTCGTTCAGTCTTTTTTAAATTACTTGATGCTACTTTTTCGTTATTTTTAGTAGTGGTACTAGTCAATATTTCTTTTGTTTTTTCAAAAACAGCATCAGTTTTTAATTGGGTATTTTTAATACTATCTTTTTTCGAATTAACTATTATTTTTTCATTTTTAAGTTTTTTATCAGAATTGAAATAAACAGTAGTTATAACTAATAGACCAATGATACTTGCAGCAATACCAAGCCATAAATATCTTTTGGTTTTTGGTTTCTCAATTTGATCTAACTGATTAGTGATTTTTTGCCATGCGTCTTCAGATGGTTCAATTTTGCGTTGATTCAATTGGTCTTTTATATGTTGTTCAAATTTATTTGGTTCCATAACCGATAATTTTTTGTTGTCTTAATTTTTCTTTAAGATTTTTTCTTGCTTTAGATAATTGGGATTTTGAAGTGCTTTCTGAAATGTCTAACATTTCTGCAATTTCTTGATGTTTATATCCTTCAACTGTATATAGTATAAAAACCGTTCTATATCCAGTTGGTAAGGCATCAATTAACAGTTGTATATGTGCGACATCTAGTTCTGATGATTGTATATTGTTTGCAGAATTACGCTGTTCAAAAATCTCATCATCATAAACTATAAATTGCTGTTTTCTAAGGTGAGAAATGCTCTCTCTGACCATTATTATTCTTATCCAACCTTCAAAACTACCTTCATTTTTAAACGTTTTTAAATGTTTAAAAATTTTTACAAAACCATTAATCATTACATCTTCTGCAAACTGTAAATCTTTAATATACTGTCTACATACACCCAACATTTTAGGTGAATATTTCTTATACAATTGATGCTGTGCCTGTCTGTTTCCTAATACAGCCTGGTCAATCAATTTTATTTCGTTATTATTAAATGAAATGATTTTCAATTGTTTTAGTTTCTATTAGTATAGACGTTATAGGTCTTAAAATAGTTGCCTGACTAAAATAAAAAAATAATGAGTATTAAAATCTCCTCAAATTATCTTTAGTGAAATTCCATTCAGGAGTCTGAAGTATCTCTAGGTTTTCTGTACGATACCAAGGAGCAGTATTTTGATTGCTAAAATTCTTTAACACATGTATTTCTTGAGCTGGCATATAGCTCTGTGCGAGTAAAAACATTGATTCACCTGAATTATTACTTGCTATATCTACGATAATTACAGCATGACCAGGACTACCGCCTTGAATAAATATATCTCCAATTTGCATTTTTTTAATGCTTATTTTTTTCATTTCTTTTGCTAAGGATAACGTCCCTGCATAACTAAAAGCCATGGTAAGGTATTTATCAAAACTCTTACGTGAATCACTCTTTTCTGCTCCTGAATACCAATTTACTTTGTTTCCTTTTACAGAAATTCTTTGCCCTGACCTCCATTTACTATATTCAGCATTAAATCCGTTTGTGAAATTAAAATGAATACTATCATAAATCTTATTTTGATATAAATACTCAGCTCTTAATCGCATGGTAGCATCTGCACACTGTTGCAAGTTACGTTTACCAACTGAAATATCAAAGATTGCTTCATGAACATCTTGTCTATTTTTTAAATTTCCATTGTACAAATGCACTTTAGCATTGTGTTCTTTCAACATGAAATTTTGTAAAAAATATTGAAATGATTTTTTTTGAAGTGTATCTCTATAAAACCCTTCTGGTGGTATAAACCTCGTTTTAATGGTCTTACCAAGAGGATTAATTAAACTTTCTTGTATTTGTGCTGTTGAAATAGCCAAATTAGGCGTTGTTGTAGTTTCTTTTTTACAAGATGCTAACACAATACAAACAATTACAATATATTTCAATAGACTAAACATGGCTTATAATTTTTTCTACAACATCCTTTGGTAAAATGCTTCTCATCACATCTTGATAGCCTTCACAAACAGTATTACCATAAATGGAACAAGGTATTTTAGGATATTTTTCTAAATCAGGTAGTATTTGATGTTCTGTAAATTGATTGAATGCTGAAAATCCTGCAAAAGGATGTGTACCGCCCCAAAGAGTTATCGTTTTAATACCTTGCATGGCAGCTAAATGAGCATTGGCAGAATCCATACTCAACATAATATCTAAATTACTAATGACTTGTAATTCTTCAGTAAAAGTTAGCTTTCCAGCAATAGAAATGGTGTTTTTAAATTGATTTTCTAGATTTTTTAAAGTTTTAGTTTCTTCACCTCTACTACCGAATAATAAAATTTTATACTGATTTGTTTGAGATAATTCTGATATTACTTTTTGCATCAGGTCTAAAGGATACATTTTAGAATCATGTTGTGCAAAAGGAGCAATTCCTATCCATTTTAACTGATTTAATCCTATAATTTGATAGGCATTATCAGATAATTGGGCTTTTTTAGGAAGTTTAGGGTTTGATAAATCTATTGTAAAACCCAAAGCTCTAAAAACATCTGCATAACGTTCGTGTGAAGTTTTCAATTGTTTAAAAACCTTATTCTCAATTCTAGTTAAGGCCTTTTTTTCTGCTCTTCCTTTGTCAATGCTAATTGTCTTTATCCGCTTTAGCGAAAAGAAAAAACGAATTATTTTAGAGCGTAATACATTGTGTAAATCAGCTATTACATCTGGTTTTAAAGCTTTTAACTCTTTGTGCAATTTATACAAACCGAAAATTCCTTTGTGTTTGCCATTTACATCGGCTGCATAAAAATTGACATTATGAATGTCATCAAACATCGGTTTAAAAAATGCTCTAGAAACCATCGTAATTTTCACATCAGGATGTTGCTGAACCAAGGCTCGCAATACAGGTACAACCATAGCAACATCTCCCATAGCTGAGAGACGGATGACTAGAATATGCTTAGAAGACACTAATTTCACGAATTGACACTAAATTTTGTGTAAAGTTACGCTTAAGACATGAATTTCACGAATTAGCACTAAAAATTTTGTATAAATTATTTTTAACTTCTGTAGTGATAGGACGACTTAAAGTCATCCTATCACTTAAATCATCCTATCACTTCTCTAACTATTCACAATCCGTTCTTGATGCTGGATAGATTCTTGATGTATCGCTTTAAATATTTTTTCAATAAAAGGTTGACTTAACCCTTTTTCTGCACCTTCATCAATCATTCCTTGAATGACTTCTTGCCACCTTGAACGTTGTAAAATAGCTACATTTCCTTCTTTTTTCACTTTACCAATGTTCTCAACAACCTCCATACGTTCTGCAAAAAGTTCTAACAACTGTTGGTCTAAACTATTGATTTCTTTACGTAAACCTGTTAATTTTATAAGAGAATCTTTTTCTTCAACTCTATCTTTTCTTACACGTAAATCTTCAGTAATTTCAGCCAATCTACTTGGTGTAATTTGTTGTTTTGCATCACTCCAAGCGTTATCTGGGTCAAAATGTGTTTCAATCATTAAACCTTCAAATTTCAGGTCTAATGCGGTTTGACACACGTCAAAAATACCATCACGTTCACCGCAAATATGTGAAGGATCACAAATAATAGGCAATGTTGGGTATTTTTCTTTTAAATCAATCGGAATTTGCCATTGCGGATTATTTCTATATTTCGTCTTTTTATACGATGAAAATCCTCTATGGATGGCTCCTAAATTTTTAACACCTGCTTTATGGAAACGCTCAATGGCTCCCATCCACAAGGCTAAATCAGGATTTATAGGGTTTTTTACCAATACAATTTTATCTGTACCTTGAATAGCATCTGCAATTTCTT
>CAYRZY010000095.1:0-11143 GCA_964428855.1 uncultured Flavobacteriaceae bacterium | reverse complement strand
ACCAGACTAGCAACAGGAGAGATCATTGGTGCTTTTTGTTTAAGCGAGCCAGAAGCTGGTAGTGATGCGACTTCACAAAAAACAACGGCTGTAGATAAAGGTGATCACTATATTGTTAACGGAACAAAAAACTGGATTACCAATGGTGGTAATGCAAGTGTATATATAGTCATTGCTCAAACACATCCTGAAAAAGGACATAAAGGAATTAATGCCTTGATTCTTGAAAAAGGAGCAGAAGGTTTTGTAGTAGGCCCTAAAGAAAATAAATTAGGCATCCGTGGTTCTGATACGCATTCTTTATTGTTTACCGATGTAAAAGTACCTAAAGAGAATAGAATTGGTGATGATGGATTTGGTTTTAAATTTGCCATGAAAACTTTGGCTGGAGGGCGGATAGGTATTGCATCTCAAGCATTGGGGATTGCTTCAGGTGCTTATGAGTTGGCTTTGCAATATTCTAAAGAACGTAAGGCTTTTGGTAAAGAAATTAGCAAGCATCAGGCTATTGCTTTTAAATTGGCAGATATGGCTGTGGAAATTGAAGCAGCTAGACATTTGTGTATGAAGGCCGCATGGGATAAAGATCAAGGTAATAATTACGATCTATCAAGTGCTATGGCAAAATTATATGCTGCAGAAATGGCAATGCGTGTTACTGTAGAGGCTGTTCAAATTCATGGTGGTTATGGCTTTGTAAAAGAATACCATGTAGAGCGTTTAATGCGTGATGCAAAGATTACGCAGATTTATGAAGGCACTTCTGAAATACAAAAAATTGTAATTTCTAGAAGTGTATTAAAAAATTAGGGTTTAAAACCCTTTTATAATTTAAAACTCAAAATTCTCTGTGTGGTTCTGTGAGTCTTTACGTATCTCTGTGAAACAGCTACAACTCATCGAGAGTAATTGCGTACAGCTGCAATCCAGAAGCAGGGGCAATGCCTTTTAAAGGTTTCTTGTCATTGTCTTCTTTTAAAGATTGTTCTAGTTGTTCTAAACTCACATTTTCCTTACCCAAATCAAATAACGCATGCATCATCAATCGTATTTGATAGCGTAAAAACCCACTTCCTTTTACACGTAAATAAAAGCTTTGTTTCGGGAAGAAATTTGCTGTATAAATGTTATTTTCTAAAATCTCGCAACAATCAATAGTTCTTTTAAAAATAGTTTGAGCAGATGGCTGTGTACAGTACTTGTGAAAATAATGCTCGCCTTCAAAAAGTTTCGCCCCCTTTTTCATTAAGTCAATATTCAAAACCTCATCTATTCCTGTAATAAGTGGAGCTGTAAAAGGATGGTTTTTTTCTCCAAACGAAAAAAAGTACAAATATTCTTTAACTTTAGGGTGTTGAATAATATTAAAGTTAGTAGTAACAGGCACTATTGACAACGCTTTAAAGTCAGAAGGTAAATTAGAGTTCAGGCTCTTGATAAAGGCTTCTTTTTCAACTTTTTCATTGATAAAAAGTTGAAAAATATAATGGTTTGCAGAAACTTTAGAATCTGTTCTGCCTATGCCTAAGGTTTTATAATCAAAGTGTTTAAACACAAATGATAGTGATTTATCTACCATGTCATGTAAAGTTTTGGCATTGGTTTGCTTTTGCCATCCGTGAAAACGAAAACCTAAAAATTGGAGAGATATAATATAACTGTATTGATATTTCATTTATGATTAAATAACCAAATATAGATTGAATACTTGAAAGTCATGCTAAACAACTTGGTGTTTTGCTTTAAAATAATTTTTTTTATTCAAAAGTTCATTTTTATCAAATCATCAAAAAATATTTAATTATTTATTAACCCTATTTTTTTAGGGGGTATAAGTATTGTATTTTATCATTATACAATTTTAACCCTATATTTTTTGATGACTACCGTTAAAAATCATCTAAATTTTATTTTTTACTCCATTGTGTTGTTAATTTTATTTTTACATTTGGCATCATAAAACTTAAAATAATCAATTAAATTTAAAATTAAATTATGAAGAAAATTTTTACATTAGCATGCCTAGTAATTCCTTTAGGTCTGTTTGCTCAAGAATCAATAGAAGAAAAAAAAGAAGAAGAAAAAAAGTTTTCTTTTAGTGGAAGTATAGATGCCTATTATAGAGCAAACTTAAACGCTCCAAATGATGAAGGCGCAGTTGCCCCAGGCTCTTCTTTTGCTAATTTACCTGGCTTTGCCCTCGGTATGGCAAACGTAGTTGTTGGCTACGAAGGTGAAAAAATTGGCTTTGTAGCCGATTTAGTTTTTGGACCACGAGGCGAAGATGCTACTTTTTTATCTCCAGCTTTAAGACCTGGAGGAAGTTCAAACATTGTGAACCAACTTTATGCTTATTGGAATGTTAGCGAATCTGTAAAATTAACCATCGGAAATTTCAATACTTTTTTAGGGTATGAAGTCATTTCTCCTACTGCAAATTTTAATTACAGCACATCTTACTTATTCTCTTATGGGCCATTTAGTCATACGGGTATAAAAGCAGATATTGCTTTATCTGAAGATTTTAGTTTAATGCTAGCCGTTATGAATCCAACCGATGCTACAGAATTCAATCCTACTGGAGAATATGCCTTCGGAGCTCAATTGGGTTATGCAGATCAATTCTTGAATTTCTTACTAGATGATGGGGCATATGAAATTGATTATACAGGTGGGCTAAATTTATCGGAAGAATTCTTTTTAGGAATTAATGCGGCACTATATAACAATGGAAATACTGGTGATGACGAAGTAGGGTTTGCAGGCATAGCTTTATACCCTCAGTATTCTACATCAGAAACAGTTTCTATAGGTATAAGAGGTGAATATTTTATGGAGACTGGAAATTTTGGTGCAATAGGTACTGGAGTTGAGGATTCAAGTATATTTGCAACAACATTAACAGCCAATATTAAAATAGGTGAGCTTACTATAATTCCTGAAGTAAGACTTGATTCAAGTTCAGATAATTTCTTTTTAGATAAAGATTTAAAAGGACAAAAAAGCTTGAGTTCATTTGTTCTAGCTGCTGTTTATACATTTTAACTAATAAATAAAACGATATCATGAAAAAAATAGAAGCAATTATCAGAAAATCAAAATTCGAAGCAGTAAAAGAAGCCTTACATAATGTTGGCGTAAACTTTTTCTCTTATTGGGATGTTACAGGGCAAGGTCACGAAAAAGAAGGTCATGTCTATAGAGGTGTGTCTTACAGTACTAGTGACATTCAACGTAGACACCTATCTATAGTAGTTAATAAAGATTTTGAAGAAGCTACTATCAAAGCTATTATTGAAGCTGGTGCAACAGGAGAAGTAGGTGATGGTAAAATATTCGTATCAAATATTGAAGAAAGCTATAGAATAAGAACTGGCGAAAAAGGTGGACAATCATTAAACTAACAGCAAACAAACTAAAATAACAATTATGGAAGGATTATTAACAGTAAACAATGTATGGATGATGATATGCACAGCATTAGTGTTTTTCATGCATTTAGGGTTCTCTTTTTTAGAAATCGGATTGACAAGACAAAAAAACACAATCAATGTCTTGTTTAAAAATATATTTATTATCACCTCAGGGCTTTTACTTTATTATATTGTAGGATTCAATTTAATGTACCCAGGCTTTGCAGAAGACTCTTCTGGAATATTAGGCTTTGCAGGTTTTGGTTTAGATGCACCATTGACTGAGGCGGGTGGATTAGATTTGACGTATAACTCGGGCTACACATATTGGACAGACTTTTTGTTTCAAGGCATGTTTGCAGCAACAGCAGCAACTATTGTTTCGGGTGCTGTAGCTGAACGTATTAAAATAGGGCCTTTTATGATCTTTGTAATATTATATGTAGGCTTGGTGTATCCAATAGCTGGTTCTTGGAAATGGGGTGAAGGCTTTTTATATCAATTAGGTTTTTATGACTTCGCAGGCTCAACATTGGTGCACTCTGTAGGTGGCTGGGCAGCATTAGTAGCCGTTTGGTTATTAGGCCCGCGTATTGGTAAATTTAACAAGGAAGGCAAGGCCTTGGTGATTCTAGGACATAACATCCCCTTAGCAACAGGTGGAGTTTTAATCCTATGGCTAGGATGGTTTGGGTTTAATGGTGGTTCTGTATTGTCTGCTGACCCAGAATTAACTTCACTAACCTTAGTTACAACTTCTTTGGCAGCAGCAGCTGGAGGTATTGGTGCTTTTTTAGTATCAACTTTACTATATAAAAACTATGATTTAACCATGTTTTTAAATGGTATTTTAGGAGGATTAGTAGGTATTACTGCTGGGGCAGATCTAATGAGTCCAATGGAGGCGATTGCAATAGGATTTATTGCAGGTGGAATTATCGTACTAGCTGTAGCATTTATTGATAGATTAAAATTAGATGATCCTGTAGGAGCAATTGCAGTACATTTAATTTGTGGAATCTGGGGTACTTTAGCCGTTGGTATTTTTGGTGCTAAAGCTGGTGGAGAGCAATTTTTACATCAACTAACTGGTGTAGGGGCTTATGCTGTATTTTGTATTATAAGCTCTTTTGTCATATTATTCACCTTAAAGAAAACTGTAGGAATACGCGTTTCTGAAAGAGAAGAAATAGAAGGCTTAGATATTCATGAACATGGCATGAAAGCTTATGCTGACTTTAGATTGAATGAACATTAAGAAAAGCAAATTTCAAATAACAAAAAATAAATTCCAATTTAGTTAGAATTTTAAGACCTTCCTTTTTTAGGGAAGGTCTTATACTTTTAATAAGACCCAAGAGTTAATCTCTTAATTCACAATTTGAATTGTCTTTTATTATGATATTTGAAAAAAATGCATTGAAATTTTCATTTCATTGCATTTTTTTTGCTATATTTTTAGTTCTGATGAATAAAAGATAGTTTTGTACCTATTTTATTATTAATACTAGATATATGAAAGACCAAGGATTGTATTTGAATGAGTTTGAAACGGATAATTGTGGTGCAGGATTTATATGCAACCTTAATGGTGAAAAGTCAAATAAAATTATTCATGATGCTCTAGAAATTTTAGTAAAATTAGAACATAGAGGTGCTGTGAGTTCTGATGGTAGAACTGGTGATGGTGCTGGTATTTTAATAGATATACCTCACGGTTTCTTTACTAGAGTCTGCGAATTCCCATTACCAAAACCCAAAGAATATGCAGTCGGAATGGTTTTTTTACCAAAAAAGAAAAATCAAAGACAGTATTGTTCTGAAATTTTTGAAGCAGAAATAAAAAAACAAGGCTTAGAAATTTTAGGCTGGAGAAACGTACCTGTTGATACTTCAAATTTAGGTGCAATTGCTTCGCAAACCGAACCAAAAATCAAACAATTATTTGTTGGTAAAAACAAACTAAAACTTACTGAATTAGAATTCAATGCAAAATTATTTGCCGCTAGAAAAATAGCGGAACATATTATTGCTAAATCTAAAATATCTGAGCACAACTATTTTTACTTAACTAGTTTTTCAACTACTACAATCATCTATAAAGGTTTATTAATCCCTGAAGATATTGACAGGTATTATACCGATTTAAATGAACCAGATTTGGTGACACGACTAGCATTGGTACATCAACGCTTTTCAACAAATACGTTCCCTTCGTGGGATTTGGCTCAGCCCTTCCGTTATATGTGCCATAATGGTGAAATAAATACCTTGAAAGGAAACATCAGCAGAATGGGTGCCAGAGAAGAACTTATGAAAAGTGATTTGTTTGGTGATGATATAAAAAAATTATTCCCAATTATTAAAAAAGGACAATCAGATTCTGCCTCTATGGATATGGCTGTAGAAATCCTTTTAATGACAGGGCGTTCTTTACCAGAAGTGATGATGATGATGGTGCCAGAAGCATGGGAAAATCATAAAACCATGAGCGATGATAAGAAAGCTTTTTATGAATACAATTCTTGTATTATGGAACCATGGGATGGTCCAGCTTCCGTACCGTTTACAGATGGAAATTATTTAGGTGCTTTATTAGATAGAAACGGATTAAGACCTTCAAGATATACGGTTACAAAAGATGGTTTTGTAATCATGTCTTCAGAAATTGGTGTATTGAATATCAAGCCAGAAAATGTTGTAAAACACGGTAGATTAGAGCCTGGAAAGATCTTTTTAGTCGATATGAACGAAGGGCGTATTATTGAAGACGAAGAAATAAAAAACAATATTGTCACCAAACATCCTTATAGAAAATGGTTAAATAAACATACATTACCATTAAATAAAGTTCCTTATACAGACGATTTCTGTCCTTTAGAAGTTACTGATTATAAAACCAGATTACGAATTTTTGGTTATACCACAGAAGACATCTCTAAGATCATCACTCCTATGGCTTTGAATGCCAAAGAAGCAATTGGTTCTATGGGAAATGACACGCCTATTGCTGTGCTATCTAACAAACCTCAATTATTATACAACTATTTCAAACAACTTTTTGCACAGGTTACAAATCCGCCATTAGACGGTATTCGCGAAAAAATCATTACAGATATCAGCCTAGCTATCGGTGGTGATAGAAATGTTTTTGATGTGATACCTGAACATGCAAAAAAATTACGCATCCAAAACCCTGTAATTTCAAGCAAGGACTTAGATAAGATTAAAAAAATAAATCATCCTGATTACAAAGCTATTTCTATTGAAATGCTTTATCCTATAAAAGAAGGGTTTAATGGTTTGGAAAATGCGTTGGAAGACATCCTAATTCAGGCTGAAAAAGCTGTAGATACTGATGCCAATATTATTATTTTATCAGACAGAGGTGTTGGTAAAGAATATGCCCCAATTCCTGCTTTATTGGCTTGTTCGTATTTACATCATGGCTTGAATAAAAAAGGAAAACGTTCAAAATTCGGTATCGTATTAGAAACTGCTGAACCTAGAGAGCCTCATCATTTTGCAACTTTATTTGGTTACGGTGCGAGTGCTATCAA
Source organism: uncultured Flavobacteriaceae bacterium (assembly GCA_964428855.1). Classification (GTDB taxonomy): domain Bacteria; phylum Bacteroidota; class Bacteroidia; order Flavobacteriales; family Flavobacteriaceae; genus Aureibaculum. The sequence goes on along the minus strand of CAYRZY010000095.1, from coordinate 4,170 downwards.
TCCATACATGGTCAATGAAATTATCAGAACGCAGGTTCAAGAAAAGATTATTACTGGTATTGATGAAGATGCTGCCGTTGAAAATTTTAACAAAGCTATTGGCAAAGGTATTTTAAAGGTAATGAATAAAATAGGGATCTCAACCTTACATTCTTATAGGGCTTCACAAATTTTCGAAATTTTAGGCTTGAGAAAAGGGATTACAGATAAATATTTTCCAGGTACACCTTCTCGGATTAGTGGAGTTGGCTTGTATGCGATAGAGAAAGATATCAATAATAGATATAATGATGCTTTTCCGAAAACAAAAATAAAAGAAGTTTTAGACTTAAATGTTGGTGGTGAATATAGATGGAGAAGAAATGGAGAAAGACATATGTTCAATCCAACCACCATATCAAAATTACAACAAGCTGTTAGAAGTAAAAGCAAAGAAACTTATCAAGTATATGCTGATGCTGTCAATAAACAAAGTAAACGACTAATGACCTTAAGAGGCTTGTTTGAGTTTCATAATTTAGACCCTATTTCTATTGATGAAGTTGAACCATGGACAGCCATTGTCAAGCGATTTAAAACTGGAGCTATGTCTTACGGCTCTATCAGTGAAGAAGCTCATGAAAACTTAGCCATTGCCATGAATAGAATTGGTGCTAAAAGTAATTCAGGTGAAGGCGGTGAAAATAAAAAACGCTTTAAAAAAATGGCAAATGGCGATTGGAAAAATAGTGCTATCAAACAAGTTGCCTCAGGTAGATTTGGAGTTTCTAGTAACTATCTAACCAATGCTACCGAAATTCAGATAAAAATGGCACAAGGTGCTAAACCTGGTGAAGGCGGACAGTTACCTGGAGAAAAAGTATTGCCTTGGATTGCTGAAGTTCGTAATTCTACACCTTATGTAGGTTTAATTTCACCACCGCCACATCATGATATTTATTCTATTGAGGATTTATCTCAACTTATTTTCGATTTAAAAAATGCAAATCGTGAAGCGAGAATCAATGTGAAATTAGTTTCTAAAGTGGGTGTAGGTACGATTGCCGCAGGTGTTGCAAAAGCAAAAGCGGATGTAATTCTTATCTCAGGCTTTGACGGTGGTACAGGTGCATCGCCACTTACCTCATTAAAACATACAGGCTTACCTTGGGAACTCGGTATCGCAGAAGCTCAACAAACTTTAGTACTTAATAATTTAAGAAGTAGAATTGTATTAGAATGTGATGGACAATTAAAAACAGGTCGTGATGTAGCTATAGCCTGCTTATTAGGAGCTGAAGAATTTGGTTTTGCAACCGCACCATTAGTGGCTTCGGGCTGTATCATGATGCGAGCTTGCCACTTAAATACCTGCCCTGTTGGGATAGCCACACAAGACCCAGAATTGCGTAAGAACTTTAAAGGAACTCCTGAACACGTAATCAATTTTATGTATTTTGTAGCTGAAGAATTACGTGCTATCATGGCTCAATTAGGCTTTAGAACTATTGAAGAAATGGTTGGGCAAACGCAAAAAATAAAAGCAAGAACAGCTATAGACCACTACAAAGCCAAAGGTATTGATTTATCATCAATCTTATACCAACCTTTAATGAAAGGTAAAACCAATCTATTTAATACTAAAGAACAAAATCATGAATTAGATAATGTGATGGATATTAATATTTTGTACGATACCAAAGCGGCTATCCAAAACAAGATAAAAACAACATTATCTTACCAAATCCATAATACGGATAGAGCTGTAGGAGCAATTCTTAGTAATGAAATTTCAAAAAAACACGGTGAAGATGGCTTGCCAAAAGACACCTTAAATTTAAACTTCACAGGTTCTGCTGGGCAAAGCTTTGGTGCTTTTGCAACCAACGGATTAACACTAAAAGTAGAAGGTGAAACCAATGATTATTTAGGTAAAGGCTTATCTGGAGCGAAAATTATCATTAAAAAACCAGAAACAGCTGATTTTATTGCCGAAGACAATGTTATTATTGGTAATGTGTGTTTTTATGGTGCTATTCGCGGCGAAGCTTATATAAATGGTATTGCTGGCGAACGTTTTTGTGTGCGAAATTCAGGTATTACCACTGTGGTTGAAGGTATTGGAGATCATGGTTGTGAATATATGACAGGTGGTAAAGTAGTTATACTGGGTAAAACTGGTCGAAATTTTGCTGCAGGAATGAGTGGAGGTATTGCCTATGTATATGATAAAGATAAGGCATTTGCTAAAAACTTATGTAATCTTGAAATGGTAGATTTGGTTACCTTAAATAAAGAGGATAAAGAAGATTTGAAACAAATGATTACTGCTCATGCAGATTATACCGATAGCACATTGGGTGCTAAATTTTTAAAAAATTGGGACAAAGAAGTAAAACATTTTATCAAGGTTTTCCCTACGGATTATAAAAAAGCCTTAGAAAGATTAGCAAAAGAAGCTAAAACTGAACAATTAACAGCATAAACATGGGAGAAATAAGAGGATTTAAAACGTACAAAAGAGCAGATGAAAATACTATTGCTGTTAAAAAACGTGTAAGTAACTATAAAGAGTTTACCGTTTCTCTAAAAAATAAAGATTTAGAAAAACAAGGTGCTCGTTGTATGGATTGTGGCGTTCCGTTTTGTCATAGTGGCTGTCCGTTAGGGAACTTTATTCCCGATTTTAACGATATGATCTATAAAGGAGAATGGAAAAAAGCATTACATATTTTACATTCTACCAATAATTTTCCTGAATTTACAGGTAGGTTATGTCCTGCTCCATGCGAAAAAGCATGTGTACTAGGTTTGATTGAAGATCCTATTTCTATTGAAAATATTGAAAAAAACATTATTGAACGTGGCTTTGAAGAAGGATGGATTATTGCTGAACCTCCTAAAAAGCGAACGGATAAAAAAGTTGCTGTAATTGGTTCTGGCCCAGCAGGCTTAGCAACTGCACAACAATTAAATAGGGCAGGGCATAATGTTACTGTTTTTGAAAGAGATGATGCTATCGGCGGATTACTCCGTTACGGAATTCCGAATTTTAAACTAGAAAAAGAAATTATTGACCGAAGAGTTGACATTCTAAAAGCAGAAGGCATCCTTTTGGAAACCAATGTGCATGTGGGTGTAAATTACGAAGTATCAAAACTAGATAATTTTGATGCTGTTGTATTGTGTGGAGGTGCCACGGCTCGTAGAAGTCTTCCTGTAAAAGGGATAGATAGTAAAGGCGTAGAACAAGCTATGGATTTCTTAACGCAACAAACCAAAACCTTGTTTGGTAGTAAATTTAAAGAAGAAGCTATTTCTGCTACAGGTAAAAATGTGATCGTAATTGGTGGTGGTGATACAGGTTCAGACTGTGTGGGTACATCTAACAGGCAAGGAGCGAAATCGGTTACTAATTTTGAAATTATGCCGAAACCTCCTGTTGGGAGAAGCGAAAAAACACCTTGGCCATTTTGGCCTTTGCAATTAAAAACAAGTTCTTCACACGAAGAAGGTTGTGATCGGAATTGGTTAATCAACACCAAAGAATTTGTTTGCAATGCAAAAGGCGAATTGACAGCCTTAAAAACAGTAGAAGTTGAATGGATTCTAGAACCAGGAAAAAGACCTCAATTGGTTGAAAAACCAGATACAGAAAAAACATGGGATTGTGATTTAGTATTACTCGCATTAGGTTTTACAGGGCCTGAAAAAACCTTAAGTGAACAATTAGGTTTAGATCTAGATGCACGTAGCAATTACAAAGCAACACAATACCAAACCAATGTCTCAAAAGTCTTTACAGCTGGCGATATGCACCGCGGACAGTCATTAATTGTCTGGGCAATCTCAGAAGGTAGAGAAGCGGCAAGAGAAGTCGACTTTTTCTTAATGGGACAAACCGATTTACCTACAAAAGGAACTGGTGATTTGTTAGGGGTTTAGGTAAATAGTTTGCAGTTTTCAGTAGCAGTAAATAACTTCAATTACATCTAAAGTCAGTTCATAGTGATTTTGACGAAAGAAGAATTCCGAAATTTCGGGAGTATCGAGAATAGCTAAGACCTAACTAGGTTTTCCTCCTTCAATAAATCTTCGGTGAACAAGTGAAAACCTAGTAGGTCTACTTTCAAAATATCTTATCACAATAAGGCTATATGCCGTAGATGAAAATCTTTAGTCCTGCGTACT
>CAYRZY010000094.1:0-11206 GCA_964428855.1 uncultured Flavobacteriaceae bacterium | reverse complement strand
CTATTGCATATAGTAAGTTATCCAAAGTTTTATCGTAAACCTTATGTTGAAATGAAAAATATACAATGGTTAATGCAAGTACTAGACCTAATTGAAAAAATAACTTACTATAATTTTCAAGTCTTGCGTTTGGATTTTTTTTAGTTTCCATAATTAAGAAATTTAAATTAACTGAATAATCTATCTGACTAAAACTATTACAAACTGACTAAAATTATTACAAAGAGTAGAGTGCTTAATCAGCAAGTCTGTAATAACAGAACAAAGCTCTTAATTATTTAACTATAAATGAATGATAAATATCATGTAAAAGTGCAGTAGGGAAACAAAAAAACCATCAATATTGATTGATGGTCTTAGATAATTTTTTAAAATAGTTGTTATTCTACTTGTAAAGTAATAGGCAATGTATATTTTACGCCAACTGGTCTTCCACGTTGTTTACCAGGAATCATTTTAGGTAGCATTTTTACTACTTTAACACCTTCTTTCTCTAATCTGGCATGTGGCCCTCTTGCTCTAACATCAACAATATTTCCTTTTTTGTCAATCTTAAATACTACATATACTTTCTTCTTGCCTGGGTCTAAGCCCAATTCACTTGCCAAACCTGTATTAAATTTTCTTGCTACATGTTTTTGTATTGATTTTTGTAAGCATTTTTTTAATTCAGCCTTATTGCCTTTGCAACCTGGGTAAACAGGAGCATCTTCAATAATTGAAAATGGTACATCTTCCAGAACCTCTTCTTCTTCAATAATTTCTTTGATAGGTTCTTTTATTACCGTGTCTTCATCTGCTTCTGATGAAACTGGAGGGTCTTCGAGAACATCTTTTTCATCATCAACAATCTCAATTACTTCTGGAGCAGGAGGTGGTGGAGGTGGTGGTTTAACTAATTCAATACGCTCAGTTAAAGGAATGTCTATTTCTTCTTCTTCACCAGCATTTAGTCCAAATAATTCGTCAACTTCACGTTCAAATGTTTTGTGTTCTAAGCCTACATAACTTATAAGTAAAGCTAATACTAAGCCGAGTTGTAAGAATAATTTACTGTAGTTTTCTAAATTTGCTTTAGGACTTTTTTTGATTTCCATATTGTAAATGGTGTTAATTACTTTGCTAATTTAATAAATTTATTTACTTAAACAAGAATTATTTTAATTCTCTTGATTTCGGTACCACAAATAAAAAACAAAAACAGCGAGTATTACGCCTGTTGTATTTGCTATAAAATCATAGAAATCTGCTGTTCTATAAGTGGTTAATGTTCCTTGTAATACCTCAAGAACTATGCCGTAAATAATTAGCAAAAAAAATGCTATAACTTTTTTTTTACTTTGGTCTTTAAAAACATAAAACCAACTTAAGCTTAACGTAAAATAGGCTATGGTGTGCCCGATTTTGTCAGAATTGCTAATGTTAATTTTTGCAACTCCATGTAATGAGACCAAGCTTAAAAAGGCTATCAGTAGTGTTATAAAAAGTGCAATTGCTAGAGCATTACGCTCCAATAATCGCTTTATAGGCATCAGCATCTAGTAAGTCGTCAGTTTGTGAAGGGTCACTAAGTTTAATTTTTATCATCCAACCACTTTCATAAGGGTCAGTGTTTACATTTTCAGGAGTATCCTCTAATCCTTCATTAAATTCGACTACTTCTCCTGATAAAGGCATAAATAAATCTGAAACAGTTTTTACTGCTTCTACTGAGCCAAAAACTTCATCTCGTTCAATAGTATCATCTAAAGTATCAACATCAACATAGACAATGTCACCTAATTCACTTTGGGCAAAATCGGTAATGCCAACGGTAGCAATATCACCGTCAATTTTAATCCATTCGTGGTCTTTTGTGTATTTTAATTCTGTTGGAATATTCATATAGTTTAAATTTGATATGCGAATTTAGAATATATAAATTTAATTTCCAATATTGTAGCGTAAACTTATACCTGCACTGATAGATTTTCTAGGAAAAGTAGTAGAAATTAAGAAACGAGAGCTGTTTTGATCGTAATAAAATGAAGCCAATAGGTTTTTATTCAGGGCATAATCTGCTGAAAATTTAAAAGACACTAATTTTTGACCACCAGTAACTTGATTGTTCACAATGTCGATAGATCTGATAGTGGTAGAGTTATTACGAAGACTTATATCGCCTTTAAAATTAATATCACCTTTGAAAGTTGTAAGAGTATTGCCTGTTTTTATTTTCAGTTTCACATCTTTAAAACGATAGCCTAAACCTAATACATATTCTTTACCTCTTATTTCTGTAATGGTATTATTACTAATATTTAAATTTAAAGCTTTGTCTTGTTTGAGTTCTGCTCTGATAGAAAATGAATTTTTCATACGCATGTCAACCTTAATTAATGGAGAAAATTCTTCAATAAGATTGATACCTGTAAATATTTTACTGGGTCTAAAATCACCATTACTGTCAGTGTTAGTGTATTTTGTAGCGTCTTTGTAAAGCAAATTTGAATTAAAACCTATAACTGAGTAAGTAGAGCGATACCTATGTTCTACTATAAAACTCCTAAAACGTTTTTTAAACCATTTGAATTTCATAAAACCTTTGTAGTTGATACGCCAATTTGGGATTGGAATATTTCTAAAAGCACTCAACTTAACTTTGCCAGCATCATTACCAGCATATGCAGCTAAAAAGGCAGGAATCAATACTTGTTGGCTGTTTGAACCATAACCATCAGGATTAACTACACCATCTTTTTCAGCGATACGATTCAAACGGTTTGCTATAATAGCTCTATTGGCTTTAAATTTGTTAAAAGTAGCATCTCCATTACCATCAAAAGCATTTTTAAGCATAAAATAACTAATGCTAAAATTACCTATTTCATTAATAGGTAAATCTTCATTGAAATGACCTAATAAACTTCCTGTTTCTTTAATTACATCAAACTGCTGTGATTGATTTTTAGTAAAAACTTTATTGGCAGACAATTCAATATTAAAATCTTTAAAAGGTCTGATGTCAGCATTCAAATCTAACTTGTTAAAATGAGTGGTTGCGTACGTTTTACTGTAAAAGTCGCTATTGATACTTTCTCTTGATACTAACCAATTATTTGCAACAGCCAAACTTCTAATATCTCTCTGACTACCAAAGACAAAGCCTAGTGTAGGTGATGAATTATCCATTCCTAAAAAGCCCACATCACGCTCGTAACCTGGTAATATTGTACCATTATTTTCTGCATAAGCAATTTTCACTTTTTTAACAGAAGTAACCACATCTACCAAACCTTGTAGAATTTTTTGTCCGCTAGTTTTATTTTTTGTCTTTATTACTCTTGATTTTGGTCTAGGTGCAGCTATTTTTTTCTCTCCTTTTTTTCCTTTTTCACCTTTTTTCTTTTTTTTGCGTTTGGTTTTTTTCTTAGCCAAATCTAAAATACCGGTTCTTTTATAGAGTTTTGTTAAGTCAAAATCAGCTGACAATGTGTGTGTGTTGGCATTTTGTATGGTATTCCCTAAGGTTTCTGCATACTCTGTAGAAGAAGCTTGCCAATCGAAATCGGCAGTATAGCTATAAGTAGAATTTACAAAGTCGAACCAAGATATTTTATTGATAGGTATTCTATAAGTGGCATCTAACGTTTGATGGTATTGGTTTGGTCTTCCTACTTGAAAGAAATTGTCAAATAGCTCATTTTCATCTTTAATTATTTTATTATTAGCATCTCTTTCATAAGCATCATTAATGTAGCTATTTGCAGCTCTAAAGGTGAATTGTAACGACTTGGTAATATCATAAGCAATGTTATAATCCCAATCAAATAAATACCGTCTTTGAGAGAGTTCAGTTAAAGGGATAGAACTTAAATTATCACTTAAAGGTCTTGATAGTTGAGAATTAAAACTTCTAATAATATTAGAATTTGCAGAAATTGAAGTGGGTAATAAATTGATGTTAAAATCTTTTACAAACCTAAATAAACTGTTTTTTTCTAAAAATTTTGATTTTTTAAAAGGAGAATATTCTAAAGGACTAAAACCATAATTGTATGTTGCTGCTGCTCTTACGTTTTTATCAATAAACTTTTCTACATTATAATCTTTGTGATAAGTATCATTATATGAATAGGAAACTGATACATTTTCTACATCATAAAAATGTTGTTTCTTTTCTTGATTTGTTCTTTCTTTTCTAACATTAATTAAATTTAAACTTCTACGTTTGGTGTAATCTCTAGCAGCTTCAGCATTATTACTATTCTTGTCAAATAATACATCTTGGTATTTAGGATCCCATTTTGGATCGGCAAATTCTTCACCATAGCCAAGATTAAGAGGTATGTTAATACCGATGGTCTTAGGTAATAATTGTCCTAAATTCACATTCGTAATTACATCGTACTGTTTTACTTCTTCTTGACTTCTTTCATTAACGGTTTGATCTAAAGCTCCAAATCCTTGAGAGTTTGCTCTACCAGACACAGAAATATCTGCAAAGTCTGCAAAATTCGCATCTGCACTTACTACGGCAGCCCAACCACCTTCATTATCATAATCAGAAACTCGTAATTCATTAAACCAAACTTCAGCACTTTTTGTAAAAGTTGAATTGTTTTTTATGCCGAGCATTATGGTTTTTATATTTCCTAAATTCGGATTTCCTTTTACTCTGACTCTTGCATCAGGAGCATCAGCAACTGTAGGATATAATTCGGTAAATGAGACCGCACCACCATTGGCACGTTCTAATTTTAATTGACCAAATTCTCTCAAATTAGCAATCAACTCATTTTCTGAAGGCCAAATTTCTTCTGCTATTGAAGCACCAGTTGGTGTAATCTTTAAAGGGACTTCAAATTGGTAAAAGTTGTCATTAGTATCACTTCCTAGCCTTATCACAGCGACAAGTTCATCGTCATTTATTGTGGTTTGACCAGCAACACTTTCGGCATGTAAAAACATTTTTAAACTGTTATACATACGCATGTCAAAACGTGTGTTTTTAAATACTGATCTGGTTTGTCCTGGTTCTAAATCAGTAATCTTTACTAATAAAGATTGTTCATTTTGTTGTTGTAGGGTAGTAGTGCCTTGCAATCTTTCTCGGCGTAAGCCAGGAGGTAATTTATAAGGTATTGGTTGTTTGTATTCGTTTTCTTGAATATTTACTACACCTACTTCAAAATCTCTATTCTGTTCTTCTGTCAATTCTTGTGGAGGGTTGATATTTTCAACTTGGGTTTTGGTATATCTTCTCCAATCGCCTCGTACCAATTCTAATTCTCCGAATCGTAAAACAACAGGAATTTTAAATTTAGTTAAAAACATTCGCATAAAGCGGATAGAGTTAAAATCTGAAATACTACCTATCGTTTCACTAGGAGAGGTAATCGGAATTCTAAATTGATACCATTTTGTTTGTCGCGTTTCACCATTTGGTAGTGCTACTGAGACAATTTTCTCATCAACAATATTATTTTGACCTACATTAAATTTATTAGGATCAATGTCTACTTTATATTGAAAATAGCTTTCAACCGAACTCATGGTTTGATCTTTATTGATGTCTTCTGTATCGGGAAAAGAAGTAGCAGAAGTAGGGTAAGATTCTATAGAGTTATTTATAGTAGGAGAATTTCCTTGAGTTTTATTAAAATTTCTATACCTAGTTAAAATAGATGCATTGTCAGCATCTAAATCACCACCTCTAAAATAATTGTAGTTATCATTAGCAGGGTCATTACCAAATTGATTTCCGAATCTAGTTGCTTCATCAGTATCATTTAATCCATCTAAACCTAAATCTTGATTTTTTCTTTCATCATCTTTTTCAGTAAAAGCATAAATCAATGCTTGTTTTGTTGGGATGTCTGACCAAACAGTTTTATCTACATTGGCACCAATATCTGGTTTGTATACTTTAATACCATTTTCAGGCAATCCATTTTCATACATTCTTCTATCATCTTTAAGAATGTCTTCTGAAATATTACCTAAGTTAAAATAGAGTTCACCTCCAAAATCGTTTGGGTTTACATTTTGAGTACCACCTTCGTTTGGTTTAATATCATAATATTCATAAGGATTCATTAACCAAAATTGGATGTATTCAACATTTGCTTGTTGAAAATTTGTGGTGTTTAAAGAACGCATAATACCACCCCATCTCGCTTCAGGATCTGTAAAATTACCAGAACCATCAATATTTTCAGTATCAAAATTATAGGTACCACGCTCTTGCGGAAAATAAGCTAAATCAAAAGTGTTTACAATATTAGACTGTGTAAGGTCTAATTCTAATTCAGGAAATAATTCGTTATAGCTAACTTGACGCACTTCATTCCTAGAGAGTTCTACATCGTCAATATTATTAGGTTTCTCTTTTCGTTTTTGATAAAATAATCTATCAATAGTATACCAAGATAATTGAGCTCTTTTTTTACCAAATCTTAGATTGCCGTCAGCATCATTTGTGTTTCCTGTAAAATTTAATTGAGGATTGTCTTGATTTTGCGGTACACTAGCTAAAAACCATTGTCTAGGAGAGCTGATGTCTAGTGGTATTTGAGAGCCTTCAAAATCATCAATATAAGATGCAGCTTCATTATTTATTCCACCATTTTTGTTCTTTGCCACACCAGGCATTAAGTAAGCAGCATCTGCACGAATAGAGAAATTTGAAATTACATCAGTATCAATATTAGGTAGTTTATTTACCCATTTGGTGAATTTTGGCACCTCAGTTTGATATGATAAGTTAATACCTACAATAGAGTTGTTTACAGACTCAGAGCCAAATTGTGTTTTACCGAAAGGTCTTTCTTTCATGTTTATGAAAGTACCCCCAATAGCAAAATTTTCTGAAAATATATGCTGTACATCAACCCCTAAATAACTTCTACGTTGTTGGCTAAAACCATTATTGTTTTCTACTGATACATTAATTGGTGCATTAGAAGCTGTTAAATTCGGATTGATAATTTGAACAGTTCCTATCTGATAATCTACCACATAATCTACACCTTCTAGTAGTTCTCTACCGCCAGAAGTTACAGTTACCGAACCTCTAGACACATTAAATGCTCCTAATGGAATCCCATTATTAGATTCTGATTTAAAGTATCCTTTAATAAGGTATTTGTTTTTAGATTGAAAATCGTTTTGTGCTTCAGATTTTGTTCTGTCATACAATTCATCAAAGATATATTTGGCATCACTAGGGTCAGTAAGTATTTGCCCTAACTCTCCAGAACCACTCTTTTTATCTTGATCTTCAACACTAGACCCAAAGGGCTCAACGGTTGGAAAAATAAGATAACCTTCTTGTGAATTTATGGTAATTCCTTCTACATAATCAAACAAACCATCACCTTCTTCAAATGTGTTATTTGATTGATCTAATCTGTCTACACGTAGTAAGTTGAGTAATGTTTTGTTGTTAAGACCAGCGGTTCCGGCATTTTGTAAGATGTTTAAAGCAACACCTTCTTTGTCATCTTGATACATTACCTCTACTCTAAAACCTTCTGGCTGTAATTGATAAGCTCCTGGTAAAGTATAGATGTTTTTCATCATCAAATCCCACATCGGAATTTTTGTATTTACAATTTCACTACGTAATAATTTCACTACCAAATTTTTGGGTGCTGTAACACCATCTACAGATAATTCACCCACTCTAAAAACATTTTCTCCAGCTACATTGCTATCAGTATATTCATATGCAACGGCCAAAATTTCACTATCAGCTAAGCGTCTGTTTAATGTGATAAATCCTAATTGAGGATTTAAGGTGAAATCTATCCCTAATATTAATTTTCTAGCATTTTCTAAAATGGTATAATCTGTACCTTGTTGATAACCTGCTAATGTTGAGCTTACAGTAGATATGTCTCTAATTCCGCTGTTAGGTGTTAAAAATGCATTCAAACTGTTGGCGTCATTTGAAGGGTCTTTTTGCCCAGCAAAAGCATTTACTAAGGTGGAATGAATTTTATTACCTTCACCTAAATCGGATATTGCCACAATGCTACGTACATCTTGTGTAGTGTTATTCTTATTGGTGACCCAAATTTCAATTTGAGTAATTTGTTTAGAACTACTAATTAGTGGTAGTGAAGCTAATGATTTATTGAAATCATTTCTAAAACTTTGAGATAAAAAGAAGTGTCTGTTGTCATCATAATCACTTGCACTTATATCAAATTCGGTAATAGTTGCTCCGCCTTCAGCGGCTACAGATCTAGTTTGTGATTTTTGTTGAGAAAACACACCAGTTACTGTTGTTTTTCCAAACTGTAATTGTGCTTTTAATCCAAATAAATTTTGAGCTCCAGCAACCAAAGAATTCTGGATAGGCATACTGATGTTACCTACTTCAATTTTTTGGATAATATCGTCTTCGGTAGGTGTGTATTCTAATTTTATTTGATTTTGAAAGTTGAAAGTTGATTGTGTATCAAAGGCAGCATTTACTCTAAGTCGTTTACCGACTTTGGCATTTAAACTAGCACTAATTTCTAGATCAAAATCAAAAGTGGTACTTTGTCTATTACGTTCTGATAATTGTGGGTTTTCAACTTTTTGAAATAAAATTCCCATTTTTACCAATACAGAACCTTGAGGGTTTACTTCAATTTCATTACCACCAAAAATATTTTCAAAGAAACTAGATTTTACATAATATTTTGGGAGTAGATTTTTTTGTCCGTCTTTACTATTTTTATTTCGTCCTTCAATCGCACTTACCTTATTTTTAAAATAATCTAGCATATCGCGGTTTAAACGATATTCTTCATATTCTTTATCTGTCATATAAAACGGATGCTTAATATAATAATCTCCTATTTTTTCAACAAAAACATATTGTTTGGTTTCAGCATCATAAACAACTTCAAAATTTGAGATATTATTTAAAAACAAGCTTCCTTTTTGTTGGTCGTTAAAAGAATAGGGTAAATCAGGAATTGAGTCGATTTCTACAATATTTTCAGTGTTAATTACTGGTTTAGTGGAGGTTACTCTAGTTGTGTCTTTTGGTTGTGGAGTAGGTGGTGTTACTTGAGCACCTATGGTGGTTGCTGCAAAAAAGAGTACTAACAGGAGAATGCTATATGTCTTTATTTTGTTGATATTCAAGTTTTACAAGTTTTTTAATGCTTGTTTAATCATATTTTCAAGAGAGATATTAGGGGTTTCTTGAATAATTTTTTGTACTAATTTACCCACTTGCTTACGTGAATAGCCTAGTACTTCTAAAGCAGATAACGTTTCTTCTTTAATAGTATTGTTAGATTGTATAGAATCTTCAGAAATATCGTAAGTTTTAACAATTTTATCTCTTAAATCGATAATTACACGTTGAGCTGTTTTTGCTCCAATTCCTTTTACAGATTGGATGGTTGCTACATCTTCTGAGGCAATCGCATGTTGAATTTGTTCTGGCGTCATAGATGATAACATGGCTCTGCCAATACTAGGGCCAACACCTGAAACAGAGATTAATAATTTAAAAATTTCACGCTCTACTTTCTCTGCAAAACCAAACAAAGTATGTGCATCTTCTCTAATGTTTAGAAAGGTGTATAGTTTAACAGCTTCTGAATCGGGAATCTTAGAATACGTATGTAGTGAAATGTTTAGGTAGTAACCTACACCATTACATTCTATGATAGCATAAGTCGGGTTTTTCTCCACTAATTTCCCTCTGATATGAGTAATCATAAATCTCTTAAAGTTTTAAGATAGTATCCTTAATAAAAATAGGTAAGGTTACTAACTATGTTGGGTTGTTAATTAAGAGTAGTTTTATGCCAAATATTGATGTTTTATGAAATTAGTTTACAAATAAACAACTTTTTTTTATTTTTTCGCTTTTTCTTGGGCGTCAATTACAGCAACAGCAGCCATATTCACCATTTCGTCTACACTAGCTCCTAATTGTAGGATGTGAGCAGGTTTTTTCATTCCTAGCATAATTGGGCCAATAGATTCTGCTCCATACAGTTCTTTCATTAATTTGTAGGTGATATTTGCCGAATCTAAATTAGGGAAAATCAAAACATTTACTTTTTTGTCAACCAATTTAGAAAACGGAAATTCTTTTTTTAGCATTTCAGAATTAAGAGCAAAATCGGCTTGAATTTCACCATCAATATTTACATTTGGATATAAGCGATGTGTGTAATTTATTGCTTCTGCTATTTTTGCTGAATTTTCAGAATTTGAAGCTCCAAAATTAGCATAAGAAAGCATGGCAATATTTGGCTTGATATTAAACATTTTTGCTAGTGATGCTGTGAGTTGAGATATTTTCGCCAAATGTTTTGCGGTAGGGTTAATATTAATAGTCGTATCAGCTAAAAATATTGGGCCTCTTTTGGTCAACATTAAATTGGTTGCAGCAATTCTTGAAACCCCTTTTGCCATACCGATCAATTCAAATAAAGGTTTTACTACAGTAGAATAGTTACGTGTGTAACCAGTTATTAAAGCATCGGCTTCACCTTCGTTCACCATCATTGCCGCAAAATAATTACGTTCTCGCATCCATTTTTGAGCATCTAAAAGTTTGATACCTTTACGTTGACGAGCTTTCCAATATTTCTCTGCAAAACGAAATCTCCTTTCTTTTTCTTCTTTCTTTTTCGGATCTATAATAGGTACATTAGCTGTAAAGTCAATTTCTTTTTTTAATTCTAAGATGATGTCTTTATTTCCTAATAAAATAGGATGCCCAATACCTTCATCATATACTATTTGAGCCGCTTTTAATACATCTAGATGATCGGCTTCAGCAAAAATAACTCGTTTAGGATTGTTCTTAGCTCTGTCATGTAACAGACGAATAACTTTGTTTTCAGTGCCTAAGCGTTCCATTAATTCATCTCTGTACTTATCCCAATCTGTAATCGGTTCAGTGGCAACGCCTGAATCCATTGCTGCTTTAGCGATAGCTGGTGGAATTTCATAAATTAAACGAGGGTCAAATGGCTTCGGGATGATGTAGTTTTTACCAAAAGATAAATTCACTTCATCATAGACAATATTTACTTGTTCTGGTACAGGATGTTTAGCCAAATCAGCCAATGCAAGTACAGCTGCCATTTTCATTTCTTCATTAATTGCTGTGGCTCGTACATCTAATGCTCCTCTAAAAATAAAAGGAAAGCCTAAAACATTATTCACTTGGTTAGGATGGTCAGATCTACCTGTAGCC
>CAYRZY010000093.1:0-11281 GCA_964428855.1 uncultured Flavobacteriaceae bacterium | reverse complement strand
ATATTTCAATGTTACAAGGTTTTAATGATAATGACAAAGCTATCTTATTTTAATTAAAAAACCCTAAGTAAAAACTTAAGGCTCATTAATATTTTATAAAAAATGATTTTTTAATCTTCATCATCTCTATCTTCAACTTCATTCATTTGATCACCAGGGCCATCTTCTGCCATAGTTGTCGTGGTTGCTGTTTGACTATTGCTTGTTGTTGCATTTGCATTAGCAGGATAGAAAGCCAATGTAAGTACGAATAATGCTAAAATGTTTTTTAAATTTTTCATGGTTTGTATGTTTTAAATTAAGTTTTAAGTGTAAAAAAGTTACCCAATAATGATTAGGTGAAATAGTTGCGTTAATCTATAACGCATTAAATAAAGTGAAGCTTCAATTTCTTTGGCTAAAGTAGTACAGATGGTCTTAAACTACTTCTGATTTTGGATGTATATTGTAGATGTACCACTTCTGAGGGTGAATGACCCACTTCTGAGGGTAGATGACTTTTTTTGCTTAAAAATTTAGTTTAATGACACCAATGATTTTTTAGATAAGGCATCTTCTAAAACCAACACATTTTCTTTGTATGTTTTTGAAAAAGGAATCGTAATGTTATTTTGTCTGATAATACATTTAGATTTCCCAAAATGAATCTGAGAAACATAATTTTGATTTACGATATAACTATTGTGTATTCTAGTAAAACCTTCAGGCAACGTACTTTCAAAATCTTTTATTTTTTTAAATGCGGTTACTGTTGTACCATCAGTCATAAATAAATCTGTATAATTATTATCTGCCTTCAAGAATAAAATATCATCCATATCTATAAAGCGAGTGTCTTTATAGTTTTTTAAACTTAAGGTATTTGATGACACTCTAGATTTAAGCTTTAACTTCTTTATAGTCTTACGCATTTCAAAACTAGAAACGGGTTTTAGTAGGTAATCTGTAAAGCCATTCTTTATACAGTTAAAAGCCTGATCTGTATTTTTTGATAAAGCAATAAAATAAGGTAACTCGTCACAATACTTATGCAATTCATTTACAAGGTTAAAAGCACCACTAAAATTATTTTCAATTTGATCAACATTTATAAACACAAAATTTGGGTTATGCTCTAAAATAATATCTAAGGATTGATCTTTACAACTTGACACACCTACACATTTATAATCAGAAATCTCTTCGAAATATTTATCTATTTCCTTAATTACTGATTGTTCACCTTCGATAATAGAGTACTTATATTGCATAACAGATTCATTTAATTACAAAATTACATCGTAAAATCAGGACAGCATTACGGGTTTTTTGAAAACGATTACGGGTTTTTTCAAAAATATTACGGGTTTTTGAAAAATAATTACGGGTTTTTTGAAAAAATATGCGGTTTTTCAAAAGGCAAAATCACATTTATCATACTATCTTTACATTAGAATTAGTTAACAATAATATACTAGCTAAGCATTATATTAAAAAATCCAAATGTCAAAATATTCTTCTCTACATGTTTCTCTTATTACCATTATATCTTCATGTTCGAAAAAATTTTTGGCGGATTTTTGTTTTCCTACATATTAATTTGACGTTAAAATGAATTGCGAAAATTCTCTTTTTTAACGAAGGAAAGCTATAAAAGAGGCCTCTCGGCCTCTTTTATTTTATCACACCATTATATTTTCACAAGCTACACTTCAATACTTAAAAGCTTATCATCTATTTGTTTATAGAAAGCTAGCTTTCGGCAGGAAAAACATCGGCGATAACAAAAAATTGTTGGAGAAAAATCAGCCTGAGACATGCAATCATCAACAAAGGCTATATTGTAGAATTTTAGATTAATACTAATCATTAGCGTTGTCAATCTCCCCTTTCTTCGCTCAACATGCTTTTACACACTACTTAACCCTTTAGAAATAAGCGAATTCACCCCCCTCTTCATCCGAAGAAAAGAGCTTTACTCGTATCTATACTTGCGGTAGACAGGTATTAACAAAGGTTAAATCATTTACAAATAGAAATACTCTTTATATTGAGAAGAAAGGTTTATTTAAAAAAAGAATCTACAAATTCTATCTTATTAAATACTTGTAAGTCATCAATACCTTCACCAACACCAATGTATTTTACTGGTATTTTAAACTGGTCAGAAATACCAATGACAACTCCACCTTTTGCGGTTCCGTCTAATTTAGTAACTGCTAATGAAGTAACTTCTGTAGCTAAACTAAATTGTTTGGCCTGTTCAAAAGCATTTTGCCCTGTAGAACCATCTAGAACTAATAAAACTTCATGTGGAGCAGTTTCAATTACCTTTTGCATAACACGCTTAATTTTTGTAAGCTCATTCATTAAATTCACTTTATTATGTAAACGCCCAGCAGTATCAATAATAACAACATCGGCATTTTGGTTTACAGCGGACTCAATTGTATCAAAAGCCACAGAAGCAGGATCACTTCCCATTTTCTGTTTTATCATAGGCACATCTGATCTGGTTGCCCAAACTTCTAATTGATCAATTGCTGCTGCTCTAAACGTATCTGCGGCACCTAAGACAACTTTCAATCCTTGTTTTTTAAATTGTGATGCCAATTTACCAATAGTTGTAGTTTTCCCCACTCCGTTTACACCTACAACCATAATCACATAAGGTTTGTTATCGGTAGGAATACTAAATTCGGTTTCATTACCCACATTCGTTTCAGCTAACAATCCTGCAATTTCTTCACGAAGTATTTTATTCAACTCATCAGTTCCTAAATACTTATCTTTAGCAACTCTAGCTTCAATTCTATCAATAATTTTTAAGGTTGTTGCTACACCTACATCAGAAGAAACCAACACTTCTTCTAAATTATCTAAAACATCTTCATCTACTTTAGATTTACCTGCAACTGCCTTAGAGAGCTTAGAAAAAAATGTAGTCTTACTTTTTTCCAATCCTTTGTCTAAGGTTTCTTTTTTCTCTTTTGAAAATATTCTTTTAAATAAACTCATGTTCTTGTTTATAGATGCCTTTTTTTTAATACTAAGAAACAAAGATAAAAAAGAAAAGCTACTTTCATTAATGAAAGTAGCTTTTCTATATATTTAGTAAGGTAAACGATTATTTACTAAAAAAGTCGTTTACTTTAGAAGGATCCATAACTGATTCTACAAAAGAGTAAGCTCCTGTTTTTGGAGATTTTACCATTTTAACTGCTTTCGTTAATCTTTTTGAACCTGTTTGTAATGATGCTACTGATTTCTTTGCCATAATAAATTTTGCTGAATTTGTTTCAGCATCTTTTTAATTAATACTTATATTTTCAATAGTTCCTGAAATAAATTCAGGAATTACTTAATTTCTTTATGAACTGTCATTTTCTTTAAGATAGGATTGAATTTTTTCAATTCCATTCTATCAGGAGAATTCTTTTTATTCTTCGTTGTTATATATCTAGAAGTACCTGGCTTACCACTTTCTTTGTGTTCAGTACATTCTAATATCACCTGAATTCTATTTCCTTTACTCTTTGCCATTGTATAATGTTATTTTAAAAAGCCGTTTGCTTTGGCTTTTTTAATTACAGCAGAAATGCCTAATCTATTGATGTTTTTTAAAGCTGATGCAGATATTTTTAAGGTAACCCACTTATCTTCTTCAGGAATATAAAAACGCTTTTTCATCAAATTAGCGTTAAATCTTCTTTTGGTCTTATTCATTGAATGAGAAACATTATTCCCAACCATTGCTTTTTTACCAGTTAACTCACAAACTCTTGACATTTTCTAAACTTTAAATTTGTTATTTCTAAACGAGGTGCAAAAATAACAAATTAATTCTATTTACAAACAATTTGTTAGTCTTTTTAATTCATTTCTTTAAGAATGGATAAATTCTCTTTTACCCTCTTTATTTTAACAGTTCATTTCTCAGTAATTCTAAAGATTTAATAGTAGCACGCTCTATTACTTTTTCTCTTGGTTGACCAAAATTAAACTCTTTTGTTATTATTGAGTTTGGCGTTGCAATACTTATAAAAACCACACCTACTGACGCATCTGTTTTATCTTTTGTTGGCCCTGCATTTCCTGTAACCGCGATAGCATAATCAGTAGCATATAATTGCTGAATTCCTTTTGCCATTTCTTCCGCTACAGCTTTACTAACTACAGAATATTTTTTTATCGTTTCAGGTAGAACGCTCAAAACTTCTGTCTTTATGCGTTCATTATAACTAACAATTGATCCGATAAAATATTCTGAAGCACCAGCAACAGAAGTAATACTTTTAGCAATTGCACCACCTGTGCAGCTTTCTGCAGTAGCCAACGTCAGTTTTTTATCCCTTAAAAGTTTTCCGATACTTGCTTCAATAGATTCATCGCCCTCAAAACCCATTATAATATCACCAACTAATCGAGTCAGTGCTTTTACTTCTCTTTCTAAATTAGTAACTAACTCTTTCTTATTTTTCCCTTTTGCGGTCAATCGCAAACGTGTTTTTCCATAAGATGGCAAATAGGCCAACTTAATCTCACTTGGCAAATTACTTTCAAATGTTTCTAACCGCTTTGCAATTTTACTTTCACCCATTCCGTAGGTGATTATATTTTTATGAAAAATAAAAGGCAACTCAAATGTTTCTTGAAGTTTTGG
The DNA here is from genome assembly GCA_964428855.1 of uncultured Flavobacteriaceae bacterium. Classification (GTDB taxonomy): domain Bacteria; phylum Bacteroidota; class Bacteroidia; order Flavobacteriales; family Flavobacteriaceae; genus Aureibaculum. The sequence goes on along the minus strand of CAYRZY010000093.1, from coordinate 6,639 downwards.
TAGAACACTAGAGGTCATCAAACCTTCCATTTCATTTGGCACACCTGGCATTGAGACAAATACTTTTTTACCTTTACCAAACCACATTCCTGATGCTGTACCCAACTCATTTTTAAGGATTTTTGCTTTACCAGGCAATAGTGCTTGTTGCAAATCTAAATCAGTATATTGATAGTTGATTTTAGCAAAGAGCTCCTTAATATGTTGCTGAATGTTTCCATTAATTTTCAACACATCATCAAAATACTCACAAAGTGTATGCTTGGTAATATCATCTTTAGTTGGCCCTAAGCCACCCGTTAAAATAATAATATCTGCATTTTCTTCAGCTTCTTTTAGAGACTTTAATATATGTTTTTTATCGTCTTGAACAGAAGTAATTTGATATACTGACACACCTATTTTATTCAATTCTTTGGCTATAAATGCCGAATTGGTATCTAAAATTTGACCGATGAGAATTTCATCTCCTATCGTTATTATTTCTGCTTTCACTATTTAAATTTTATTTCCATTTTTTAAATGGATGTTTAACCAACATAGAGTTGTAATATTTTAATTCACCTGTAACTTCTTCACCCAACCAATCTGGCTTTTCGTAAACTTCATCTTCTGAAGACAATTCGACTTCTGCGACTACCAAACCTTCATTTTTTCCATAAAACTCATCAACTTCAAAAGTATGTTTTCCAAAAGCTACTTCAAAACGAGTTTTTTCGATATTCCCAGGCTCACAAATTTTCAATAATTCATTTGCTTCTTTTAGTAAAATTTCTTTTTCCCATTCATACCGAGAAACTCCCGATTCATTACTTATTCCTTTTACTGTAATAAAACCTTGCTCTCCTTTAATACGGATACGTACCGTTCTTTCAGGAACAGAAGATAAAAAACCTTGTATAATATGTGTATTTTTAAAGGATGCTGATTTATAAACATCACTTTTTACTAAGAATTTCCTTTCAATTTCTTGTGCCATAGTATTTCTCTCTTACAACTAGCCTTGTATATTAACTAAATTAGTTTAGATGTATCATATAATACATCACATTAACACCCCTAAAGTCCCCTCAAGTGGACACTCCTAAAACTCTGCTTATATAAAAACAAAGCCTTTATTATTAAGATATATAATAAAATTTCATCACCGATAATGATTACTTTATTTTAACTCTAAAAGCTTCTTTATCTTCGATTCTACCTATCAGAATATCATTCGTATTTACCTTACCTACACCCGCTGGCGTACCTGTAAACAGAATGTCCCCTTTTTTTAAGGTGAAAAATTGAGAAACATAAGTTATCAGTTCGTCAATGCTCCATAACATTGTATTGGTATTTCCATCTTGTACAAGATCATCGTTTTTTAGCAATTTAAATTGTAAATTTTCTAAATTAAACTGCTCTTTAGGAAAAAACTGACCAATTACAGCACTTCCATCAAAGGCCTTCGATTTTTCCCAAGGCAAGCCTTTTTCTTTAAGTTTAGATTGCAATTCTCTATCCGTAAAATCTATCCCCAAGCCTATTTCATCATAATATTTATGAGAAAATTTGGTGTCAATGTATTTACCAACACGGTTAATTTTCACCAAAACTTCAACTTCATAATGAATGCCATTAGACCATTCAGGAATAAAAAAAGGCATTTTATTAGCTAAGATTGCAGAATCAGGTTTTAAAAAAACTACAGGTTCTGTTGGTCTTTCATTGGCTAATTCTTCTATGTGCTTAGCATAATTACGCCCAATACATATTATTTTCATATTCTCTCCCCACCCCTCTAAGAGGGAGTTTTAATGGGTATTTTTTTAGTTAAACTTCATTTTTCTTCATATTCATCTTAAACCACTGAATACTGCTAACTAACATTACGGCAACCATTTTTTTTCAAAATTCGGTTTACGTTTTTCTAAAAATGCATCACGGCCTTCTTTAGCTTCCTCTGTCATATATGCCAATCGAGTTGCCTCACCAGCAAAAACTTGCTGCCCAACCATGCCATCATCAGTTAAATTCATTGCAAATTTCAACATTTTTATTGATGTAGGTGATTTTTCTAGAATTTCTTGTGCCCATTTAAAAGCTGTTTCTTCTAATTCATCATGAGGAATTACTGCATTTACCATACCCATCTCAAATGCTTCTTGAGCAGAATAATTACGTCCTAAAAAGAAAATTTCTCTTGCTTTTTTTTGCCCAACCATTTTAGCCAAATATGCAGAACCATATCCACCATCAAAACTCATTACATCAGCATCTGTTTGTTTAAAAATTGCATGTTCTTTACTTGCTAAGGTTAAATCGCAAACCACATGCAAACTATGACCACCACCAACTGCCCAGCCTGGCACAACAGCAATAACAGCCTTAGGCATGAAACGAATTAAACGTTGCACTTCAAGTATATTTAACCTGTGCATACCATCATCACCTACATAACCCTGATGCCCTCTAGCTTTTTGATCTCCTCCGCTACAGAAAGAATAAATTCCATCTTTAGTTGAAGGGCCTTCTGCAGAAAGTAACACCACTCCAATACTCGTATCTTCTTGTGCATCATACAATGCATCATACAATTCGCTTGTTGTTTTGGGACGAAATGCATTACGCACATTTGGTCTGTTAAAGGCTATTCTAGCTACTCCTTTACACTTTTTATAAGTGATGTCAGAATATTTTTTTGCAACTTTCCAGTCTATCTGTATCATATTTTCCGATTTTATTCGTTTGTAAAGATAGAATTAAGAAAAAGACTAAAAAAATTAGTTTATTTAAAACTCAATAATTGTCATAAATTATGAAAAAATTGTACATTAATCTCCTCTTTTTATTGTCTTCTGTCATTGTATTTGGACAGAATATTCAAATGGAAGCTTTTAAATCTTCTGAATTAAGTGGAGAATTACACAATAACAGAACTTTAAAAATTTATGTTCCTGATTCATATCAAGAAGACTCAGAGAGAGTATACCCATTAGCTATTGTATTAGATGCTGAATATTTATTTGATATTTACGTCGCTAATTCTAGACTTTTTGCAGCTAAGGACAAGGCTCCTGAACAAATTGTGGTTGGAATTTTTCAAAATCAAAAAAACGAACGTAAAAAAGATTGTGAAATTGACATGAATAGCATGTTAACTCAATCTAGTTCAAAATTCTATAAATTTATTAAAAATGAATTGATTGGTTATATTGAAGATAACTATAGAATTTCCTCGTTTAGAACCATTGTAGGAAATACTATGACTGCTAATTTTAGCAATTACTTTCTGATAGAACCAACTCCAGTTTTTAATGCATATATCAATATAAATCCTAGTTACTCACATGACATTACAGATTTATTTAGAGGAAAAGTACCTACATTAAATTCAAATATTTATTATTATTTAAGTAATGGCATGCATAATGGCGAAGAAAAATCAAAATCAATTGAGACAGTTTATTATGTATTGAAAAATTTTGAAAATGATAATTTTAAGTATAAATATGATGAGTTTGAAAACTCAACCAAGATTTCATCATTAGGCCAGTCAATACCTGGAGCATTAGCTCATATATTTGACATGTACTCATCTATTTCGAAAACAGAATTTAAAAATGACATAGCAGATTTAAATCCTGCAGAAGCTATAGAGTATCTTGAAAAGAAATACGTAGAGATTCAATACCTATTTGGTGCTAATCTAAAAATTAGACAACGTGATATTTTTGCTGTAGAATCAATTATTATTGATAAAGAAGATGGTGCTTATTTAGAAGAGTATGGAAAAATGATCAATCGTTTATATCCTGAATCACCAATAGGTGATTATTATATAGGTCAATATTACGAAACAGGAAACAACTATAAAAAAGCATTAAAATATTATAAAAACGGTTTTGCAAAAATTCCATCTGAAGATCCAAATTCAGACGGATATTACCAAAATGTAGAACGTGTATTAGCCAAACAAAAAACTTTTAAAAACGGAGGTGTTGAGGCTGACGGAGAAGTTAACTCTGAGGAAGATACTGGTAAATGAAAACCAAAAAGCTACTTTAAACGGTAGCTTTTTTGATTACTTGCCCCTAAGAAATCAGTATCACTCACCTGTTTTAGATCAGCTCAAGTCAAAAGGATATTTTATTTGTAAACAGACGCTTTACCAAACTCTTTACAGAGTAAATAATAGAACATAGCTCTATATTTATTTTTGTTAGAACTCCCTAACTGATTACAAACTTTTTTTATTACATCATTTAATTTAGGACTATCTTTTAATCCTAGTTTTTTAATTAGGTAATTGTCTCTAACCGTTGCTAATTCTGAAGTATCAGAACAAGAAACTGTTGCCGCATCTTTATTATAAATTGACGGACCACAACCTATAGTTACCTTAGTCAATAAACTTACGTCTGCATTAACTCCACACTTACTTTTAAGCTCACTAACATACAATGCAATTAGTTCTTCTCTTTTATTCATGACTCAGTTATTTTGGTTAGTTAAGGTGTTTTCAACTCCTAAATATAGAAAAAAACTAACAAATCAGTTTACAAATTCTGAAAATAGCTTTTTAAGACCTTATCATTTATTTCATTTGGAGTAAATATCTCTAATAATTTAGGGGTTTCCCCTTTATCAAAAAACACATTTAATTGTTCAATCAACTCTTTTTCATTTGCTGCTTTTACATATTGAAATTGATACATTTCACACAAATGCTTGGCCGTTAAATGATGTGGCGTTTCAAAATAATCTAACGCATTTGTTTTTGATGGCTCTGGTAAAATTTTAAAAATACCGCCTCCTCCATTATTAATAAGGATGATTCTAAAATCATTTTTCACATACTTATTCCACAGGGCATTGCTATCATAAAAAAAACTAATATCACCTGTAATAAATACAGTTTGGTTTTTAACAGCATGTGCTGCACCTATTGCTGTTGATGTACTACCATCAATACCACTTGTACCTCTATTACAGAAAATTTTCAATGTAGGGTTATTATCAAATAGTTGAGTATATCGAACAATTGAGCTGTTTGCCAATTGTAATTGAGCATGATTTGGTATATTCTTCAACAGTACATCAACAACCTTTAAATCAGAAAATTCTACTTCTTTTATAAACTGAATATGATTTGTATCTCTATCCTTTTTTACTGATAGCCATCTTTTTTGATAAGAACTTATTACTGGTTTAGTATGCTGTAAGAAACCATCAAAAAATACTGTAGGAGTTATATCAAAATGATACTTTAAACAATGAAAAGTGCTAGGTGCATTTTTTTTATCAACATGTAAATGATATTTTGGTTGATACTTTCTGAAAAATTGCTTTACTTTTTTCGAAATTACCATCCCGCCAAGGCTCAATAATATTTCAGGTTTTAAATCTAAAAACTCAGCTTCATCTAAGGGAGCAATTAATTTATCAATACTATTGATAAACTTGTCATCAAATACATTTGAAGTGCTTTCTGTAAAAATCAATACAGAATCATCTTTAGCCAATTCAATCAATTGCTCTTGTAATTTTTGATTTGGATAATTAGCACCGATTAATACTATTTTCTTTGAACAAGCATTCCATTTTTCACCAAAATATTCAAAATTGTGTAGAGATTCTTCATGTTGGATATTATTATCAACCAATCTATCATGCTCTATTGTCAAAGTAGTCGTTTCATACAAAGGTTCATCAAAAGGAACATTGATATGTACAGGCCCTTTTTTATCAATTGCATTTTGAATGGCATCAGAAATCAATTCTGAATTTAAACTTCGATGTTCTTTCCCTTCAACCAAATTGGCATTATAAAGACTATGGTTTTTAAATACATTTTCTTGTCGGATTGCTTGGCCATCGCCAATATCTATCAAATGCTTTGGCCTATCGGCAGAAATTACTATCAAGGGAATATCACTATAAAATGCTTCAGCTATAGCTGGATAATAATTTAACAATGCTGAACCAGAGGTGCAAATAATTGCTGTTGGTTTTCGTGTTTGCTGTGCAATTCCTAATGCAAAAAAAGCAGCACAACGCTCATCAACAATACTATAGGTTTTAATTTTAGGATGACTTGTAAAACCAATGGTTAAAGGAGCATTTCGTGAGCCTGGTGAAATAACTACATGTTCAACATCATAAGCAACACAATATGCCACAACCAATTGAGAAAGTTCTTTCTTTGAGTACATTATTTCTAATTGACAGCCTGTTATTTCTCAGTTTTGATACCATACGTATCAAATAAATATATGATTGAAGCCATTGTTGCCGCACCCAATTCTAATTCTCGCTTATTAATGGCTTCAAAAACATCGGCATCAGTATGATGATAATCGAAATAACGCTGTGAATCTGGACGTAAGCCCAACAACACATTGGTATCCTTTTTTAAAGGGCCGATATCTGCACCACCTCCTCCTTTAGAAAAAATATGGATATTATAAGGTTCAAATAAGGATTTCCATTGTACTATTTGCTCATAATTTTGATCGTTACTAGTGATTCCGAATCCACGAGGTGTAAATCCACCTGAATCAGACTCTAAAGCTACAATGTGATTTTCTTTCTTTTTCTCAGCTTCGGCCGCATAAGCTTTCCCTCCACTTAAACCAAACTCTTCATTAGCAAACA
>CAYRZY010000092.1:0-11299 GCA_964428855.1 uncultured Flavobacteriaceae bacterium | reverse complement strand
TGACCACAATTAAATTTGTATTTGAAATAGTTATACATTCTTGCAATCCATCAGTTGGCCAACAAGCATGTCTAACCTCATTTCTATCTATTGTAATATTATTACAATCCCAAACAGAAATACCCGAAGAGCGAGTCATGTCAATATGGTTATTTTCTAATATGATATTTGAACTCTTTTCAATAAAAATGCCAGCATATAAAGAATTAATAACTTTTATACCTGATACTTTAATATAGTTTTTTGAACTTATGGTAAAAACACCAAACCAATTTGGCAATGGAATATTTATCCCATCAATTATGACTAATTGCTCATCTCCTGGATAAGTAAGATAGTTAATGTAATTGCTCTTTGTTCCTGAATTTATTGGTTCAATTTTTTGAGTTGGTGTATAGGTACCAGCCATTATAAAAACAGTATCTCCAGCAATTAACGTATTTGAAGCTTTCTGAATTGTTTTCCAAGGCGAATTTTTATCACCTATATTCGTGTCATTTCCAGTTAAAGAGTTTATATAATATTCCTTTGCTTGTATTTTACTTGAAAAAACAAATGCGATTAGAATTGTAAGAATTATTGATTTTTTTGTATTCATACTTTAATTGAGTTTATTCAGTCTTAATTATAGCCAATATCAATACAACCAAAATAGCATTTTTAGATTAATAATTACAATACTACCTCTACTCTACTTTCTTAGTTTTATTCAGGCGTATATTAAATTTTTTAGATGAAATTGAAGGAAAGTCTTTGGCAGGCACATCATTAACTCTAACAATTAACCAATCGTTCTTTTTGGCATAATCTGAAATGCTTTCTTTTTGATCGGGAGCAATATGCTCATCTGGATTTACAATCATTTTTAAGCCTTTACTAAATTCTATCATTTCTTTGTCACCTCTACTATTACCCGCAACAAATAACGGAACACCTTGAACAAAAGACTCTATTGCCCATTTTTTACCATGATCTTGTGGTACAGGTTCTATAATTTGATCTGTGATTATTCCATCTTTAATAACCGACTTAATCCCTACAACATGTGTTATCGGAATTTCAAGTTGTTTGCTTAAAAATTGCTGATACAACCCTTCTGGTGATGCCGTGATTATCCATATTTCAAAATCATTTTGTTTTAATATAGCAATCAATTGCTTCATAGGTTGGTAAATTTTATTGGAATAATATTTATCAAAATACTTTTCGCCTAAGTCTCGATACCCTTGCAAACTCATTCCTGCAATATACTTTACTCTATTCTGTACATAAGGCAAAGAAACATTAGATTGCTTTATCATTTCTTGAAAAACCTCAGGATTTTGATTAGGGTGCTCTGCCGCATATTGATACATCGCCTCATCTGCCAGATAATGAGGTGTCTGACCTAATACGGTTCCATCTCCATCAAAAACGGCAATTTTTCGTCCTTGTTCATTTTTTGTACTCGCAAAAAATGCTGCCAATTGCTGATTTGTTTCTTCACTAAAACTTTCAATATGCTTAAAAGAAGTTTCAATTTTAGTCGTTTTTTCAGCTACAGCTACACCTTTACAAGCTGTAAAACTCATAAACACCATTATACTATATAGTGCTATTTTTACAATACTTATTTTTCTCATTTTATTCAAATTTATATATTAGTTTATTCTTTTTATGCATTCTTATTTTCTAATCGCCAGGAAAGCCCTATTAAAATTATTGCCATGATACAGGCAAAAACCAACAGTTTAAATCCGCCATCCCAGCCATAACTATCTACTATATATCCCATAGCTATATTCGCTACTAAGGCTCCGCCAAGATATCCAAACAAGCCTGTAAACCCAGCAGCAGTCCCTGCAGCTTTCTTTTGTACCAAATCTAAGGCTTGTACACCAATTAGCATTACGGGTCCATAGATTAAAAAGCCAATAGCAATAAGAGACAAGTTATCAATTAATGGATGTCCTGCAGGGTTTTTCCAATAGATAACAACAAAAATCAAGACCAATACCATATATATAATACTTACGGGTGCTCGTTTTCCTTTAAACCATTTATCACTAACATAACCCGCTAATAAAGTCCCTGGTATTCCTGCCCATTCATACAAAAAATATGCCCACCCTGATTCTTCTAAAGAGAATTGCTTTACTTCAGATAAATAGGTTGGTGCCCAATCTAAAACACCATATCTAACCAAATATACAAAGGCATTTGCAATGGCTATAAACCATAATAGTTTATTGTTAAAAATATGTTCAAAAAATATTTCTTTTGCTGAGGCTTTGGTCTCCACTTCAACTTTATCATAATTATCAGGATAATCATTTTTATAATCTTCAATAGAAGGTAAACCCATGGCTTTTGGTCTATCTCTAACTAATACATATACCAAAACAGCAATACATACAGCTAGTATTCCTGGCAAGTAAAACTTAGCATGCCAATCATTAAACCATGCCATACCTAATATCGCTAAAGGTCCTATGAGTCCGCCACCTACATTATGAGCAACATTCCAAATAGACATTTTTGTGCCGCGTTCTTTTAAAGAAAACCAATGTACCACAACACGCCCACTAGGAGGCCATCCCATACCTTGAAACCATCCGTTAAGTAATAAAACACCAAACATAATAGGTATGGAAGATGTCGCTAAAGGAACTGTTCCCATAATTATCATAGTAATTCCTGATAAAAGTAAACCTATAGCCATAAATTTACGAGCATCACTTCTATCAGATACATTTCCCATCAAGAATTTACTCAATCCGTAGGCTATAGAAACACCCGAAAGAGCCAAACCCAACTCTCCTTTCGAGAAACCTTCTGCAATCAAATCTGGCATGGCCAATGAGAAATTTTTTCGCACTAGATAATACCCTGCATAACCAATAAAAATTCCTAAAAAAACTTGTAATCTGTGTTTTTTATAAGTGGAATCTATTTGATTGGTTGGGATAGGTTCTTTATCGGGTACTGGCTTTAAAGGTTCTATCATATTTATGGTATATTCTTAGTCGTTTTTAATTTGATATTGTATCAACATTATTGTAGCCTAATTCTTTAGCAACCACAATTGTAATTTTGATGCTAAATATAATACTTTCTTTTATATCTAAATCATTAGTGTCCTACTAAAGACATGAGACCGCTTCGCTATTAGAACAAAGACTTATCTTTAGATAACTGTAAGTCATATAAATACATACTGTAGGCATGTAAAAAGCAAACTCCGTAAAGTAAAGAACCTTGATATGGCTGATATAACATTAATAAAGGTTCAAAATTAATGGTTACCTAATTATAGTGACGACAGTTTTATAATTAAACCTATCTTTACATATTCATTATAAAATATATTATGATAACTATTAAACTCAACAAGATAATTTACATTCTAATTTTTGTTTCCTTTTTTTCTTGTAAAAGTACAAGTCAAATTACTCAGAAATCAATTGTACCAAGTGTCTATTCTAATATTCACATAGATGAAACGGGTAAATTATACTTAGAAAGAGATGGTGAAAAAATTTATGAGACCATTTCTAAGCCTGATTATACATTAAGTAATATGAAAGGAAATCCAAAAGGTACTGCAAAAGGTATTTCTTTTGATTTTGGGATTCCAGATTTTGATGGTACTTTATATTTTGGATTTATCCCTTTTAAGGATTCAAAACATCCTCTCCCTGTTTATTTTAAAAGCCCTTCAACTATAAGTAAAGGCAAAACCAATCTCAATATTAAGCAGATGGCAGGCAGGTATGATATGATTGATTGGGAGAAAAACGGAAAGGGAACGTTGGGTTATCGGGTAGTTACTAAAAGAGGTAAAATTCTTTATGACGGTATTGTATCTTTTAGGGTAGTTGAAAATGGATTTGAAGTAGTGGCAGGGATCATAGAAGGTCCTTTTGTTGATTTAATTACTGATACCAGACTAACAATTTCTTTAGAAACAAATCTGCCAACTACAGTTAAAGTCAGGGTAAATGGTAACGATTATATTTCTGAAGCAGACAGTCACCATGAATTAAAAATAACAAATTTAGAAGCTAATACGATATATCCCTACGATATATCTGTTGGTCAAAACACACAAACTTACAGTTTTAAAACTGCACCAAAACTTGGATCTAGAAAGCCCTTTACATTTGCCTATGCCAGTGATTCTAGACAAGGAAAAGGTGGAGGAGAAAGGGACATCTATGGTGCCAACTCTTATATTATAAAAAAAATAATGGCATTAGCTAGCCATGAAAAAATTAGTTTTATGCAATTTTCTGGAGACCTTATTGATGGTTACTCCTCAAATATTGATGAAATGAATCTGCAATATGCTAATTTTAAAAGAGCCATAGAACCTTTTACCCATTATTTTCCTGTATATACTAGTATGGGAAATCATGAAGCTTTACTTAGAGTTTTTAAAGGTGAAAAAGAAGAATATGGCACTTCTGTGGATAGATTTCCGTTTGAAACAGAATCTGCAGAGGCTATCTTTGCAAATAACTTTGTAAACCCTACAAATGGGCCAATAAGCGAGGATGGGGCTAGTTATGATCCTAATAAAAAAGAAATCGATTTTCCTTTGTATGAAGAAAATGTATTCTATTATACCTATGATAATATTGCAATAGTAGTAATGAATTCAAATTATTTTTATGCACCATCAACTAAACAAATTTCTGTTACCAGCGGTGGTTTACATGGTTATATTATGGATCAACAATTTGCTTGGGTAAGCAAAACGATTAATAAACTCGAAAATGACACGACTATCGATCATATTTTTATTACGGAGCATACGCCGTTTTTTCCTAATGGCGGTCATGTAGGTGATGATATGTGGTATGGAGGAAATAACACACCAAGAACATGGGTGGCAGGAAAAGCACTCGATAAAGGAATTATTGAAAGAAGAGATCAATTATTAGATTTATTTGTAAATAAAAGTAAAAAGGTAATTGCAATTTTAACTGGCGATGAGCATAATTATGCCAAAACAGAAATAGGCCCAGAAACAAATATCTATCCTGAGAATTACAAACCAGAAAAAATAAAATTAAGTAGAACCATTTATCAAATAAATAATGGTGCCGCTGGTGCTCCGTATTATGCACAAGAGCAAACCCCTTGGTCTGATAAAGCAACTGGGTTTACTACCCAAAATGCATTGGTTTTATTCAATGTCAAAGGTAAGAACATAGAAGTAGAAGTTGTAAATCCTGACACTCTAGAACAATTCGATGGTTACAAACTCAGATAAATCACTCTATTTAGCCACTTGGATTTTACGAATTGGTGTTTTTGGAATCTTTTTAGGTCACGGAAGTTATGCCATTCAAGTACATCCCTTATGGGTTCAATTTTTAGAAACTGCAGGCTTCTCTACTGTATCTGCTATTAAAATCATGCCTTATATTGGCTATCTAGACATTTTAGTTGCTATTTCTGTGCTTATCAAACCCTTGCGAATTATTCTTATTTGGGCTGTATTTTGGGCATTTTTGACAGCATTGATGCGTCCAATAGCTGGTGGATCTATTGTAGATTTTATAGAACGTTCTGGAAATTGGGCAACTCCGCTCGCTTTGTACTTATTGCTAAAATGGAAAACAATACAAAGTGAAATTGTAATTTAGCAGACTAAAAATCTGCTTTGTGTAATTTTTTCATATTTATTAATTCGCACAAATCATTTGTGAAAATTTGTGTAATTCGTGGCTGTTTTTTTACAGACCAACACTTACTTCCCACAAGGTCTTGAATACTACAAGACTTTTAACATGACCTTACTCTTTGCCACTGTCTCTTCCCATTCTTTTTCAGGATTGCTATCAACGGTTATACCTCCGCCAATATAAATTACGATTGATTCTTTTAGAATTTGCATACAGCGTAAATTGACAAATAAATTGGAAGCACCAATTACATTCATTTCACCCAAAAAGCCTGTATAAAACTCGCGATTATAGTACTCATTATCAAGAATAAATGCTTTTGTCTCCTGCTGAGGAAAACCACAAACAGCAGGTGTAGGATGCAATAGTTTTATAAGATTTTTCAATGAAAATTGCTGAGATAAATTTCCAGAAATGTTTGTGCACAAATGCACCAAACTACCTGCTTTGATGGTTTTTACATCAGAAACAGTAACATTATTCTTTAATTTTTCTACAATATAATCGGTTACAAATTGCTGTTCTTGTTTTTCTTTGTCTTGCCAAACCACCTCTAAACTTCCATTATACAATTGCGTACCGGCCAATGCCATGGTTGAAAATTGATTGTCTTTTACTTTTAATAATGTTTCAGGAGTAGCTCCCATCCAAAGTCCAACTTTAGGATGACACCACACATAAACCATTGCATTAGTATAAGCAGAAAGTAGTTTTTTAAAAGTAGCTATAAGCTCAAAATCTGAACGCTCTAATTGCAATTTCCTAGACAAAACCACCTTTTTATTTTGGGTAGTTTTTAAAAAATTAATCCCATTTTGAATCAAATCTAAATGATTCTTTTTTTCTTGTTCAGAAATTGATATAAAACTATCTTTTGGTGTTGTAGCTACCAAATCATCTTCCTGAAAATGACTTGTAAACACTTCAGACTCTTCAATAGGAAATAAAATTGCAGGACTTACATCATCAAAAGGAGCAAACACAAAACCAGTTTCTTGAAAATTTTTAGCAAGATAAAGCTGATTGTTTTGTTGAAAAAAACCTTTAACCTTATTACTTTTAGGATGTCGATAAACAACAAAAGGTAAATTCTCTTTTAAAGCTTTTGCTATATTATTAAAAATAATCACAACTTAAGATTTTGACAATACAATAACTGTCAATTTACATATTGAAATTAGTTTGTCTTTTTCGTCAACAATTCTGACTTCCCACAATTGCGTAGTTCGCCCCTTATGGATAGGTTTTGCTGTTGCAATAACCAAACCCGACCTAATACCACCAACATGATTTGCAGTAATTTCCAGACCTCTAATCTCTTGTTTTTCTGTATCAATAGAAAAATGTGCCGCTGTACTACCTACACTTTCTGCCAAAGCAACAGACGCTCCACCGTGCAATAAACCTGCTGGTTGATGTACTTTCTCATTTACAGGCATGGTTGCCACTAAATAATCTTCACCTATATCTGTATAGGTGATATCTAGGGTTTCCATCAACGTATTTTTAGTACGACTATTTAGTTTTTTTAAGATCTCTTCTTTGCTAAACATTAATTTTCTATTTGTGGTAAAAGTAATCAAAACTTTGCAAATTATTTGACGTAAAACCATAACTTTGCCGAAGATTTAAAATAGCTTATGATTTATAAAATTAGAGTGATACTAGATACTAAAGAAGATGTTTTTAGAGACATTGCCATCTGTTATAATGATACTTTAGAAGATCTACACAATGCCATTGCCAATGCTTTTGGCTTTGAGGGTAATGAAATGGCAGCTTTTTATTTGACAGATAATGAATGGAACCAAGGAGAAGAAATTCCCCTTTTTGACATGGAAGACACTGGAGGCGGTATGTCAATGCAAAATTTTACAATTAAAGATGTATTACCTGAAGAAGAAAATAAACTAATTTACGTTTACGATTTCTTATCTATGTGGACCTTTTATGTAGAACTGATGACTATTGAAGAAAACACAGAGCAATTTGAATTACCCAGCCTATTATTTTCAGTAGGCTCAGTACCAGATGAAGCACCAGAAAAAGAATTTAAAAGTGAACGTTTAGATGATGATGGTTACGATTCCTTTGAAAGTTATGACGATTTTGATGAGTTGATGAATTAAAGTTTTTATCAGATCTACACAAAGGTTGTTGGTAAAAACGCCAACATGGGTACTAAATTAAAGCCCATCTTACCTGAAGTTTAATAGAGAGAGGCAGAGTAAACTCATACTTTTGACAAAAGCCAGTCCCGTGTCGGGACACTAATTTTTATTCTCTATATTGAGAAAAACAAAGAATTAGCACTAATTTCAAAAATTCTATAGGATTTTTATTCGTGAAAATTATTATTTTTTGCATTTAACAATATAATTCGTGTATTCGTGGCTAAACAACAAAAAAAATAAAAGTAAGAGTTCTCCCTGCTAATGGAAAGGACTTTAAATCTTAACTCATTAATAAAAAGGTGTATTTACATAAAAAACACACTCTTTTTGTTACAAATCACGATATTGTTCGTCATATTAACATATTAATCAAACAATCATATTCTTGGAAACAATTCTGTCCCTTAAAAATTTAGATAAAAAATACGGAGCTGTACATGCTGTAAACAACTTATCCTTTGATATTCAAAAGGGAAATGTATATGGTATTTTAGGCCCAAACGGAAGTGGAAAATCTACTACTTTAGGCATTATTTTAAGTGTAGTCAATAAAACTTCTGGAGAATTCAGTTGGTTTAATGGTGCTGTTTCTACACATGAAGCTTTAAAGAAAGTAGGAGCAATTATTGAGCGTCCAAACTTTTATCCGTACATGACTGCAAGTCAAAATTTAAAATTAATTTGTAAAATAAAAGAAGTTTCTTACGAGAATATTGACGAGAAATTAAAAATGGTCAATCTGTATGAGCGTAGAAATGACAAGTTTAGAACCTATTCATTAGGTATGAAACAACGTCTAGCTATTGCTTCTGCCCTATTGAACAATCCTGAAATTTTAATTTTAGACGAACCTACTAACGGATTAGATCCTCAAGGGATTCATGAAATTAGAAAAATAATTAAAGACATTGCTGCTAAAGGCACCACTATTTTATTGGCTTCGCATCTATTAGATGAAGTTGAAAAAGTTTGTTCTCATGTTGTGATTATCCGTAAAGGAGTAAAACTATATTCAGGTAGAGTTGATGAAATGACAGCTTCTAAAGGTCTTTTTGAATTAAAAACTGAAAGTCAAGTAGAAGTATTGGAAGAGTTACTCAACAAACACACTGCATTCAGTTCTATAACTCAAGAAGAGGGCAAACTGATTGCCAAACTAAAAGAAGAATTAACAGCAACTGATTTGAATGCCTACTTGTTTAAAAATGGTATTACACTCTCTCATTTGGTAAAACGTATGCCAAGTTTAGAGCAACAATTCTTAACATTAACCAACAACAACTAATCATATGTTACGTCTTTTAAATATAGAATTCCACAAACTTAAACATAACAAAGCAAGTAAAGTATTGTCAATAATTTATTTTGTATTACTCACATCAATTGCTTTAATAGCTGCTATCAAATTTGACATTGGCTTCTTTAAATTCCATCTAGCAGAGCAAGGTATTTTTAACTTTCCGTACATCTGGCATTTCAACACCTATATGGCATCCATTTTTAAGTTCTTTTTACTCTTAGTGATCGTATCTATGATGGCTAATGAATATAGTAATAAGACCTTAAAGCAAAATTTGATTGATGGATTGAGCAAAAAAGAATTCATTCTATCAAAGTTTTATACTGTTTTGGTATTTGCCGCTATCTCTACACTATTCGTATTTATTGTTTCTTTAATTTTAGGATTGATCTATTCAAATTTCAATGAGATTGGTATCATTTTTTCTGATTTAGATTACCTACTTGCCTTTTTTGTAAAACTAACCTTGTTTTTCTCTTTCGGCTTATTTATGGGTATTTTGGTAAAACGTTCTGCTTTTGCAGTGGGGGGTATACTGATTTGGTTTTTTATAGAAAGCCTTTTTAAAGGGTTTTTATATTGGAATTTTAATAAAGACCTATTATCAGACCATCCAATAGGTAAAAAAGATTTGGTCACAAATTCTGTAGATAATATCATGCAATTTTTACCAATGGAATCAATGTCTAATTTGATAAAGCAACCATTTACTAGAATAAAAGAAGTACAAGCTGCAGGTAAATATATTGGTAAAGATTTTACTCAACATATTGGTGTGCACTGGTATGAAATTGCAATCGCTGTAGTTTGGACCTTTATTTTTATCTATTTATCGTATAGATTATTGCAACGTAGAGATTTGTAATGACACCCCTAATTAGTTTTGCTAGATATCTTTAATGAAAATATATTTTCATCTCGATAATCCTCAAGGGGATAATCCTAGTATTCAAATTTATAGAAAACGATACTCTTCTTCAAACTAAAGATACTGTATTAAAATCATATCTTTCAAATTTTCAACCTTTAAAAAATGATGAATTTAAACCTCAATGGCAAATAGAACAATTGTCCCCTTGAGGGGACTTTAGGGGTGTTTTTATTCCGTTCGCAAAAGCAGTTAATTCACCCTTTTCAACATCGCTTTTTGACGTCCAATTACTGGATAGGTAGTAACTTCAGGAACATCTTCATCTTTCTGCTTGGTGTTTCCTGTAGTACTGATTGGCTCTGTTTTACCAACAATAATTTCAAAGGTTAAAGTACCATCTTTATTTTTGGTATAGGTAGCTACAATATAACTCGTCATTACTTTAAAAAAACTAGTAAATACATTGGTGTTATGTAAATACCCATCAATAACTATAGAATTTTTCTCATCTATTTGAAAATGTCCTTTTACTCTATCAACCACAACCAAACTATAAGCTCTGACATCTTTTTTACCATTCATTTCGTAAGTAATTGTCCAGTCAAAAACAGAATCATTCGCTGTTTTTTGAATACCAAGATTCATTGTTGCATTCATTTTCACAGAATCTACTCCGTAAATATTCAATTCTCCTTTGTAATTTCCTAACCAACTTTCAGGAAAAGAATTTTGTGAGTAAGATGTTGCACACACCATCAATAAAAAAGCAATAATTTTAAGTTGCATGAAGTTTAAATTTAAGTCTTAGCAAATGTAATCTATTTATAAAACAAAAAAAGAGCATTGCTTATGACACAATACTCTTTATTTTAACTAACTAACTCAAATAATACTGCAAATATACTTCGCTTATTACAACTTAATGTTAAATTAATATTAAACAATTTGCCAATTATGTTAATTATTGTTAACGTTTTAAGAAAAACAGTATTTATAATGCATTTTCTATGAAGATAAAAATTAGTTCGTTATTTTTGTAAAATGCAATTCAAACTTCAATCTGACTTTAAACCTACTGGAGATCAACCACAGGCTATCCAACAAATAAGTGAAGCCATTTCTGCAGGAGAAAATTATCAAACATTATTAGGTGTTACAGGCTCTGGTAAAACGTTTACCGTTGCCAATGTGATTGAAAAAGTTCAGCGACCGACGTTAGTATTGGCTCATAACAAAACCTTAGCAGCACAATTATATTCAGAATTCAAACAATTTTTTCCTG
>CAYRZY010000091.1:0-11305 GCA_964428855.1 uncultured Flavobacteriaceae bacterium | reverse complement strand
TAAGCTCTCTTCCTTTTAAACTTACGGACGCGCAAAAAAAAGCCTTGTGGCAGGTTTGGTGTTGTTGTCAGGTTATGATGGTACACAACACTTTATTGATCCGATGTGTGGTAGTGGTACTATTTTAATTGAAGCAGCAATGATAGCGAATAATATTCCTGCAAATATTAATAGAAGAGAGTTCGGTTTTGAAAAATGGAATGATTTTGATGATGATTTATTTGAAGTAATTAGAAACTCACTACTTAAAAAAGTGAGAGAATCTAACAGAGATATTGTTGGGTATGATAGAGCATCCTCGGCAGTTTTTAAAGCAACAGACAATGTTGAAAATGCAAATTTAGAAGAGTTTATTACAATACAACAAAACAATTTTTTTAAAACTAAAAAAGAACTAGAGGGCAAAACTATTGTATTATTCAATCCGCCATACGGAGAGCGTTTAGAGATTGATGTTCCTGATTTTTATAAAGAAATAGGGAACACTCTTAAACAAGGATACCCAAATACCAATGCTTGGCTGATTACTTCTGATTTTGAAAACGGATTAAAAAGTGTGGGTTTGAGAACTTCAAAAAAAATTAAAGTTTATAATGGTAAGCTAGAATGTAGGTTGGTGAAGTATGAAATGTATGAAGGCAGTAAAAAAGGAAAGTATCAAAATAAAAAAGAGGTGAAATAATCACCTCTTTTTTATTGTAGCGAGAGGGAGATTTGAACCCCCGACCTCCGGGTTATGAATCCGACGCTCTAACCAACTGAGCTACCTCGCCATTTTTAAGTTTGCAAATATAAAAACAAATTTAGTAGACGCAAGACTTCTTGCTTATTATTTTTTAATAAAAAAGTTTTTTTTAAAATTAGATATTATATATATTGCCAACCTTAAGATTATAAAAAAAAAATTGTAAATGGCTAAAAAAATAAAATTTGATATTGAATTTGTAATGCACGCATCGCCTGCATTTTTATTTCAATATCTTTCAACCCCTGATGGATTAAGTGAATGGTTTGCCGATAATGTAAATTCTAGAAGTGATATTTTTACATTTATTTGGGATGATTCGGAAGAAGATGCTAAAAGGATATCACATAAGACAAATGAAAAAATAAAATACAAATGGTTAGAAGATGAAGATGAAGATGTATACTTTGAGTTCACCATTATGGTAGATGATTTAACTTCTGATGTTTCTTTAATTGTAACCGATTTTGCTGATGAAGATGAGATTGATGAATCTAAAATGTTTTGGGAAAATCAAATTGCTGAATTGAAGCAAACCATCGGAGCTTAATTAAAAATTAATAATAATTTGAATACCTATAGCCTCGATTTTTCGAGGCTTTTTTTATATTATATACTATTATGTTGATTAATTTAAACGGAAATTTTGTAGAAGATCATCTTAAAGTAAGTGTCAATAATAGGGCTTTTAAATATGGGGATGGTTTATTTGAGACTATGAAAATCCTTAATGGCAAGGTTGTTTTTGTAGAAGATCATTATTTTAGGTTGATGGCATCTATGCGGATGTTACGGATGCATATTTCTATGGGACTTACCTTAGAATTTTTTGAAAATGAAATTTTAAAGACGGTCACTGCCAATAAATTAACTGATGCCCGAGTTCGACTTTCTGTTTTTAGAAAAGATGGAGGTTTGTATTTGCCAAAAAGTAATACTGTTGGTTTTTTGATTGAGGCTCATCAATTGGAGGTTACTATAAAAAAGAATTATGAAGTTGATCTGTTTAAAGATTATTATGTGAACTCAGGTTTGCTGTCAACGTTGAAAACCAATAATAGAATACTAAATGTAGTTGCCAGTATATATGCTGACGAGAATGAATTGGATAATTGTATTCTAATCAATGAGAAAAAACAAGTTGTTGAAACAATTAACGCTAATATTTTTTTAATTAAGGATGAGAAAATAACAACTCCATCTCTGTTTGAAGGCTGTATTAAAGGGGTTGTTAGAAAGAATTTGATAACATTAATTTCAAAAAATAAAGATTTTGAAATTAAGGAAACTGAAATTTCTCCTTTTGAACTTCAAAAAGCTGATGAGGTATTTTTGACCAATGCAATAGTAGGGATTCAGGCTGTTACAAATTATAGAAAAAGAACGTTTACTACAGAAATCTCAACTTATTTGAGAAAGGAATTAGCAAAATTAGTATAAAACTAGATTAATAAAAATATAAAACCGCTCTAATATAAAATCAGAACGGTTGGAATTTGGTTGGTTGCTTTTGTGTATCGAGAAAATCGGGTTATTTAAAATTTCTAATATTAGGTTAGAAAGTAATAAAAACAAAAATGATTAATGCTATTGATTTTCTCATAAAATCTAAATTTAAAATACCTTTTTAATTAATTCATCAGAAGGTATTGTATTTTTAATAACGTTAAAGTTTACCAATTTATTTTGTATGCTATTTATTAATTCTGTTGAGATGGCTTTTTCACTGTTCCATTTGGTGATAGATAACCACTCTTCTATGTCTACTACCTGTTGGTTGTAACGTTTTGAAAACAAGTTGATTAAATCTGTATTACGGTGCTCATTTGTAAAGTTTTTTAATTGATTGTTTATGACATTAATAAGAGTTTTAATACACTCTGATTTGTTTTCTAAAATATCATTTCTAACTGCCATTACAAAGCAAGGCCAAGGTGTAGTAATGCTATCTACCCTTCTGAAAACACCTTGATCGACTAATGGTTTTGTCGTAAAATGCTCCCACATAAAATAATCTGCTGTGTCATTTGTTAGAGCTTTTATACCTCCTTCAAGGTTATTTACAATTTCGTATTTTAAATTATCTATATCAAATCCTTGATGTACCGCATTGACAATAGCCATTAATTGTGACCCTGAACCAAACCTACTAATGGCAATTCTAGCTTCCTTTAATTCTTGTATCGTTTTGAATTTAGATTGAGCCCCAACGTGAATTCCCCATAATAAAGGCGACTCTACATATACTTTTACAATTTTACTTGGGTTGCCATTAATAATATCTTTTATAATACCCTCAGTTAAAATTATTGCAGCATCTATACTGCCATCGCTTAGAGCAGCACACATTGCACCAGTACCTCCTGGAAATTCTTTCCATTGTAAATCGACTCCTGCTTGTTGAAACTTGCCTTCTTCAATAGCCAAATGCCATGGTAAATTGAAATGTTCAGGCACACCGCCAATAGTTATTTTCTGCATTAGTAAGTATTTAATTCTTGTTGTTGTTTTTTGGTAAGATTTTGAATCACTAATTGATAGGAAGTATCTATCCAAGAATAGATAAGAGCATCATCAACTGAATTATCTAAAGTAATCTTATTCCAATGTTTTTTAAGCATATAGGCTTGTGTACTCAAGCAAGAATACCTTGCTCTTAACTCTTCAATTTCTTCTGATTTAGCTTTGACGCTTATACTCCCAAAAGTAGTAATGTCTGTTGCAGTAAACATTTTATCAAGTACTTTAAAAACGAGAATATTGGGTAGTTTAGGAAAAGGGATTGATTCTGTAACTCCTTTTTTTAAGAGGCAATATGTTCTGTATTCTTCAATGTTCATCAACTATTCAGTGAGTTTATCTAACGTGTATTTTATCAACGCTTCTACAGGCTTGTAGGGGTCTTTACTAAAAGTTCCGTTGGCTCTATTGGCAATAATAGCATTCATAGAAAGTGCTTGATGGCCTAATAGTTTTGCCAATCCGTAAATGGCAGAAGTTTCCATTTCTAGGTTGGTGATACGTATACCATTAAAATCAAAACTATCCATTTTACTGTTTAAATGAATGTCTTGTATGGGTAAACGCAAAACTCTTCCTTGTGGGCCGTAAAAGCCAGGAGCCGTTGCAGTACATCCTGTAAAAACAGTATCGCTATTTAATTTTTCAGTAAGCATTTTACTGCCTTTTATGATGTATGGTCTTGCTTTTCTATCATCCCAGTTGGTGTGTTTGATAAAAGCATCCTCTATTTCTTTTTCGAAAATTTTATCAGCTACATAAGAGTGTAATAATCCGTCAAGACCCAATCCGTATTTAGCAAGAACAAAACTATTTACAGGAACCTCACTTTGCAACGATCCCGAAGTGCCAATCCGCACAATATTCAATTGCTGATGCTCTTTTTTTACAATTCTATTTTCTAAATCAATATTAACCAAGGCATCCAATTCATTCATGACGATATCAATATTATCAGGGCCAATACCTGTAGAAATCACGCTCAAACGTTTGCCTTTATAGATGCCTGTTGTAGTTTTGAATTCCCGTTTTTGAGTTTCAAATTCAATAGAGTCAAAATGCTTTGTAATTTTTGCAACCCTATTTTGATCGCCTACAAAAATTATGGTATCTGCAATATGTTCGGGTTTTAAATTTAAATGGTATACACTGCCATCAGGATTTAAAATCAATTCAGAAGGTGCTATTTTATTCATTACTATGCTTTAGTATTACGTTGATTAGTTCATTCGTCTTTTCAAATTGAATATAATGTGCCGTATTTTTTAAGAATGTAATTTCTGCATTTGGAATATCATTTTTCAAACGTTTACAATCTGCTATAGTTTTTTCTCTATCCTTGTCTCCGATAAGAATATCAACTTTTTTATTAATATTCTTATAATTGGCAGAGATTTCATTCAGACCAGAAGCATAATTTACTTGCTCATTAGAAATGGCATAGAACACTTTGGGTTGAGACCATATTTTTTTTCGAGTATTTAAAAAGGTATCCGTTAAAATTTCTTTATTTCCAGCAAAAGCATGCATCAATCCTTCTTCAATCTTTCCTGAAGCTGCCGTTGTTGCAATAAATGTTGTAAAACCTTTGCCAATTATGGGTGCTGTTGCTATTTTAAAAAGTATTTCAGGATGGAATTGATATAAAGGAGAAGCAACTATGATATAAGATTTTATCTTGTCATTACCAATGGTAGCTAGATTTGCGGTAATTGAGCCTCCATACGAATGACCAACAACAATTACATTGTTTAAATCTAATTGCTGAATCAGTTTATTTGTAATATCGGCATTTTCTTTTAAGGTATAATTATAGCTATTGGCAGTGCTAAAGCCATGACCAGGTCTGTCAAAGGCAGTGATTTTATGTGTTTTAGATAAACTATCAATAATAGGTTGCCAATCTTCAATTGAGCCTGGCATTCCGTGAATAAGTAAAACATCTTTGCCTTTTCCTTTTTGGATATATCTTATTTTTTCTCCGTCAATATCAATAAATTCACCTTGCCAATTGTCAGTATGCTCTAGGCTTCCTTTTTGGAAGCTGGTCTGATTTACTTTTCCTGTAATAAAAAAAGCAAGTGCAATTAGGATAATAAAATAGATTAAGTATTTGAATAGTTTTTTCATGGTTTTAGTGTGTAATTTAAAATTTCACATTAGAGTTTTTTATAGTATACTGATTTTATTTGTCTGAAATATAAATTTTTTTTCTAATGGTGAAACGGTCTTTTATCTTTTAACTACCCTCCAACACGTTTTACTTTAAAGCCTTTTTCTATAAGCATGACCATAATTTTATCTCTAAAATCGCCTTGAATGATAATTTTATCGTCTTTAAAACTACCACCAACACTTAATTTGGTTTTGAGTTCTTTTGCTAATTTTTTAAAATCTGAGGTTGCACCAGTATACCCTTCAAGAATAGTAATGGGTTTGCCTTTTCTTTTTTCGTATTTGCAAATAATAGGGTCGTCTTGTAGCCAAATATCACTTTTCTCTTTTTTCTTTTCAGGTTCTTGAGGTGTATGCTCTGGAAATAAATTTTTTAATTGATCTTGTAAGTCCATGATTAGAGTTTGGATTTAAGCTACATTTTTATTTTTTATTACTGCTACTGCCAACTGAATACTGTTTACTTCTTTATTAAACCCAATTCAATTAATCGTTCATTTAAATATTCACCAGCTGTAATATCCTCAAATTGCTTCGGGTTTTCTTTATCGATACAATTCGCTAAACAATTTAAAGGCATATCACTAATAGGATGCAGAAAAAACGGAATGGAATAACGTGAAGTTCCCCAGTTTTCTTTTGGCGGATTAACCACTCTGTGAATGGTTGATTTTAATCGATTGTTAGAATGACGAGAAAGCATATCACCTACATTAATAACGATTTCATCAGAAGCCGCCATTGCATCTATCCAATCTCCATTATGATTCTGTACTTGTAAGCCTTTACCTTGAGCTCCCATTAATAAAGTAATTAAATTGATGTCACCATGAGCAGCCGCTCTAACTGCATTTTTTGGTTCTTCAAGAATAGGAGGATAGTGGATCGGGCGTAAGATACTATTGCCATTGGCTACATAGTTGTCAAAATAATGCTCATCCAACTCTAAAAATAGAGCCAAAGCTCTTAATACATAAATACCAGTTTTTTCTAGCATTTGATAGGTTTCTTTACCTGTAGAATTAAATTCAGGCAATTCATTTACCGTTATATTTTCTAGATATTCAGCTTTTAATTGAGGATTATTCTCTATATATTGACCAAAATGCCAAAACTCTTTTAAATCGCCTTCTTTTTTGCCTTTTGCACTTTCTTTACCAAAGGAAATATAGCCTCTTTGTCCGCCATTATCTTGTTCATATAAGCGTTTAGTCTCTGTTGGTAAATCAAAAAAAGCTTTAATTTGAGTGTATAATTGATCCACCAAGGTATCAGTTAAAAAATGTCCTTTTAATGCTACAAAGCCAATATTTTCATACGCCTTGCCAATTTCAGTGACAAATTTTTGCTTTCTGTTGAGATCATCAGATAAAAAGTCTGATAAATCTACACTAGGTATGTTTTGCATAAATTTAGAATATTATAAAAGGTAAAATTAAAGAAAATTTATTTAGCCTTTTTGTATAATGGGATTAAGTAGGATACTGTATAGTTTATACCGAAACCTGAATTGTTTAAAAAGACTCTATTAAAACCAGGAACAAATAAGTTTTTAAAATTTTCTGGTTGTTTAGAACTGATCATTTTTTTTCCGCTAAAGCTGAATCCTACATATAAATTATTAAAAATTTCGGCTTTGATACCCAATACAAATTCTGCCCAATGGGCGTTTAAATTGTCAAATTTCTGCCCATTTTCAATTTTCTCTAAACTATGAAAAAAGTAGTCATTATTAACTGTAAACGTATTTAGAGTTTGACTAAAATTACTATAACCATACCTGAAGCCAACATAAATCATGTTCTCCATATCCAACCAATTTTCATAGGCGTTATAATCAACACCAGCTTTTATGTATTGACCATTGGTCGTGAAATTGATAAAATCTTCATCAGTGATATTCTCTAAATACCCCAATTCAGCGGCTACAAAAAACTTTTTTGAGATTCTATAATCGCCAACTAGTTCTAATCCTTTTCTGTCATCATCAATAAGTGTATAAATAGGATTGTACAAATCTAACCCAACTCTAAGTCCGTACTTATTTTTATAAATAGTGTCTTTTTTTTGAGAACCGATACCTTGAGAAAAAGAAATCGAAAAACACAATAAAAATACAGTACTAATGAAATATTTTAAGATGTGCATTGTTTTCATTTTCTATATGTTCTGAAATTTGTTCTTTACTTTCTATCCAACGTCCATCACTATCTACATCTTCAATGGTGTAATCTACATTTTTAAATACACTTTTATATCCGCAAGAGCGGCCTACAAAAACATTTTCTACTTTATAGGTTACTATAAGTTTGTCTCTGTTTAAAGTTGTTGGGTCAGCACTATTTTTTGTCAAGATAAAGGTGGTTTGTGTATCGTAGACATTTAATGGAAGAGGAATAGAATCTTTAGGTTGAATTTTTATAGTATCTAGTTCTCCATTAATTTCAGAAACAACGATTAATCCGTTTACAGATTTTTTTGTTTCAGGATCATCATTATCATAAAACCTGATGGTTAGGTGAGGAGTAATTGCATCTATACAAATCTCATCACGCTCACAGCTTAGTTGAAGAAATCCAATTAAGAGGAGTGAAAGAATGTATATTTTGTTTTGTTTCATTTTTATATTTAAATCTCCAGTATTCAGTATTCAGTATTCAGTATTCAGTATTCAGTCTTCAGTCTTCAGTCTTCAGTCTTCAGTCTTTTTATCTAATCTTCAAAAGTACAACATTTTCTACATGATGTGTTTGTGGAAACATATCAACTGCTTGCGTCTTTATTATTTTATAGCTATCGTTCAATAAAGCCAAATCTCTTGCTTGCGTGGCCGAATTACAACTTACATAGACAATTCTATCAGCTCCTATTTTAAGTAACTGTTCAATGACGTTTTTATGCATACCGTCTCTTGGTGGATCAGTAATAATAACATCAGGCTTTCCATTTTTAGCAATAAACTCATCCGTAAAGACCTTTGCCATATCACCAACAAAGAAATCTACATTTTCTATAGCATTGTTTTTTGCATTTTCTTTCGCATCAATAATAGCTTCGGGTACACTTTCAATACCAACTACTTTTTTTGCTTGTTTGGCTACAAACTGAGCAATAGTACCGGTACCAGTATACAAATCATATACAATTTCTTTGCCTGTTAATGCTGCGAAATCTCGAGCTATTTTATACAATTCATACGCTTGAGTAGAATTGGTTTGGTAAAAAGATTTTGCATTAATTTTAAATTGTAAACCTTCCATGGTCTCAAAAATATGATTGCGACCTTTAAATAACACAATTTCTTGATCGTAAATGGTGTCATTTCTTTTTTGATTGATAATGTATTGTAAAGAGGTGATTTTAGGGAATTCTTCAGCAATGTAATTCATTAACAATTCTCTTTTGGTCGTATCATCATCAAAAAACTGAATTACAAGCATAATTTCACCAGTAGAAACAATTCGAAGCATCATTGTTCGTAATAGACCGCTCTGTTCACGAGGATTGAAAAAACTCAAGTCATTTTCTAAAGCAAATGCTTTGATTGAATTCCGAATAGCATTTGAAGGATCTTCTTGTAAGTGACATTTTTCAACATCTAGAATTTTATCCCACATACCCGCAATATGAAACCCTATGGCATTTTTATTTTCGATTTCAACATCAGAATTTATTTCTTCTAATGTTAGCCATCTACTATTTGAAAAAGAGAACTCCATTTTATTTCTATAGAAATACTGCTTCTCAGCACCTAAAATAGGTGTAATTTCTGGCAATTCTAAATGTCCGATTCTAGTTAGGTGATCTACAACTTCTTTTTCTTTATAGAACAGCTGGTCTTCATATTTCATGTGCTGCCATTTGCAACCGCCACAATGTTCAAAATGTTCACAAACTGGTTGAGTACGCTTTTCAGATTGCTTTATAAAGTTAATTGCTTTCCCTTCATAATAAGCCTTTCTTTTTTTAAAAGTTTGAATATCAACGATATCTCCAGGCACTGCATTTGATAAAAAAATGACTCTACCATCAGGAGCTTTAGCAATGGTTTTGCCTTTTGCCCCAGCATCAATAACTTCTATATTTTCGAAAATAATATTTTTCTTTTTTCTTGCCATATTGCAAATGTAATCCAAACAAAAACATCCGCCAAAAGCGGATGTTTAAATGTTTTATGTTTTAAGAATTATTTAACTGAACGTATATAAGCAGCAATAGCTTGTAAGTCTTCAGGCTTGATGTCTTTTGCTATACCGTCAATATTTGCGTTCATTATAGCTACTTGAGCAGGATCAGTATCAACTATGGCATCAGCATTTCCTTTTAGGTACTTTACAATATTTCCACTTTTTTCTGTGTATATAAAAGCGATTTCCTTAATTGAAGGTCCAATTACTCTGTTGTCTTCAGCATGGCAAGCAGTACAGGTTTTTTCATAAAATAAGACCTTGCCAGCAGCAATTAAATCGTCCTTAGCGTAGGTGTTAGTTGTTGAATTGTTTTTATTAGCGACAACTTCTTTTTTTACTTGTTCTTTAATTACAACAGTTTTTGTTTCTTCTACTTTTGTACTACTTGCAGGTTTATTGGTTTTACAGCTAATGAAGGTTATGGTAAAGATAATAAAGGGTAAAATTAGTTTTTTCATTTGATATCGGTTTTACTACAAAGATAGTTTTTTACTTTTGAAATTACTTTTATAAACAAAAACATCCGCCAAGGGCGGATGTTTAAATGTCTTATGTTTTAAGAATTATTTAACTGAACGCATATAAGCTGTGATAGCTTGCAATTCGTCAGGAGTAATATCCTTTAAGATAGTGTCTATATTGTTTTTCATTACAGCTACTTGACCTGGGTCTGTATCAACAATAGCATCAGCATTTCCTTTTAAGAATTTCACCATATTTCCACCAGTTTCAGCATATTTAGCTGCAATATCTTTAATGGAAGGACCAACTACCTTAGAATCTTTTGCGTGACAAGCGTTGCAAGTTTTAGCAGTGAATAATTTTTCTCCAGCAGCAACTTTATCATCACCTGTGGCAACAGTTGCAGCAGGCTCTTCAACTTTCACTTCTTCTTTTACAGTTTCAATTTCTTTTTTTACTTCTTCTTTCTTTTTGTCGCTACAGCTAGCAAATGTTATTGCTAAAGCTCCAACTAATAAAATTAATTTTTTCATTTTTAGAATTATTTTGTGTTTAATATTACAAATATATACACTTAATATGTATTTAACGTAATTTGATGTAGTTAATGATGTATACACGTTAATTTAGAAGCACTCTAAATAGTTTACGAAAATTAAAAATTGAATTCTTTTAAAAAACACTAAATTTGCAATTCTAAAAGATAATTGATGTTAGATAGATTAAATATATTTAAGCAACGTTTTGATGAAGTATCAGATTTGATAATACAACCTGATATCATAATGGACCAAAAACGCTATGTTAAATTAAATAAAGAATACAAAGATTTAAAAGCTGTAGTTGATAAAAGAGAGGAGTACAAAGGTGTACTTGATAATATTACGGAGGCAAAAGAAATTATTGATGATGGTTCTGATGCTGAAATGGTAGAAATGGCTCAATTAGAATTGGATGATGCTTTAGGTAAAATACCAGAACTAGAAGAAGAAATTAAGTTTTTATTGATACCGAAAGATCCTGAAGATGCTAAAAATGTGATTGTAGAAATTAGAGCAGGTACAGGTGGTGATGAAGCAAGTATTTTTGCTGGAGATTTATATAGAATGTATACAAAATACAGTTCTGATAGAAAATGGAAGACAGAAGTTGAAGATATAAGTGAAGGTACTTCTGGCGGATTTAAAGAAATTATTTTCAGTATTTCTGGTGC
>CAYRZY010000090.1:0-11449 GCA_964428855.1 uncultured Flavobacteriaceae bacterium | reverse complement strand
GTAGCAGGGAAAGCATTGTTATCATCTGCAGGACCTGGCCATCCACCACCAGCTGCTAAATTGATAAGGACATTTGCAGGGTTTGAATTTCCCCAACCAGTACTAGGGTTGTTAATAGGATAAGATACCGTACGAATAAGGTTATTGTCAAGATAAAATTTCACCTGAGTACTTGTCCATTCACATGCCCAAGTATGATAGCCTGAACTTAAAGAGTTCCCTTTAGTTGATGCGAATGCATTGTCTCCACTGTTACTAAAGTGAACGTTGTTATGATAAGCCAAAGGTGTCCAGTTCGGAGCTTTACTACTATCCCATTGATTATTTACAACCTCTACAATATCAATTTCTGCTTTAGTTCCTCCTTTTTTTCTATATAACCAAAAAGCAGGCCATAAGGCTTTTCCATCAGGTATTTTCATACGTGTTTCAAAATAATAAGATTTTGAAGCGGTAGGTTTATAGGTGTTTTTAGACCGTAAACAACCTGATGTGATTTCTCTGTTAGTGCCAGTTTGGTTTGCACCACCTGCGTAATCAGGTTTGCCGTTTCCATTGAGGTCATTATTAAACCGGGCAATTATTTTTAAATGATTTGAAGCAAACGCATAGTTATTGCTCGAAAAGGCAGTGTATTTTTGCCATTCTGCAGGGTTGGCCCAAGGATTATTAGGGTTTGCATCTCCCCAAAGAAGACCCCAATCATAGTTGTTTTGTAAGTCAGTAGAATTTTTAATATTTCCAGAAGTTCCAAAGTTGTGATTTAAAACGGAGGTATAACCTGACGGAGCTTGAGCGGTACTAATACTACTCAAAAGAAATAAAAATAATAATGTTAATCCATGTGATAATTTTTTCATAATGTTAAGATTTAGTTAATATTAATAATTGCTAGATTCAGTTAAAATAAAAGCTATTGGATTTTTTGCTTTAACTGAAAATTTAGTAGTTATTTAATCTTATATGTAATGATTGCTAGAATAGAAGAAGTAAAAGGTGTGTTTTTAAGACAGTATTTGAGCGTTAAACCATGTCAGCGATATGAGTAGAGATAAATAAATCTGACGTTGGTTTGAAGTTTGAGTAATGTTGAAATCATATGGTTTAAATTTGGTAATTGATAAAATTATCGACCTGTTTATTGATAATTATTCAATATAAGTACACCTTAACTGATAATAACCCTACATGGTAAGGGTGAAAAATAAAAAATTGTTTGTTTTGAAGGAAGTTTTTCTTAGTATGAAGCAAGTAAAAAGAAGCGTTTGGGAGGCGATTTGATTCCGAAACGTATACAAATATAAGAAGTTGATTAGATAATTGAGTAAGTAATGTATTAGAAATTACTCATTAAAATGCACATACTTTTTTGAGTTGCTGTCTTCGCAGATAAATGATAAGTTATCATTATAAATACCTTTATAATCGGTGTATACTTGTCCGCAGTTTGATTCATCATAATGATTTATGATGACCAATTTACCAGCATCTAAAAAGCTTTGAGCACCAGAAACATCCCACCAATTTTTTTCATCTTTATACGATTCGTACAAAACACCATCGAAATCAGAAGCATTGTCAACCATATTTTTAGCCATACATTTCATTCCTTTTTGATGCACATAATCGCACAATTCTTGAAAATAGGCAATGCCTTCTGCTTCAGTAACTTCAAATTTATAGGTTGATCGTAATTCTTCATCATAAATCCAATCCATATTATCAAATTCAACCCAGTCACATCCCCAAAGGGCAATTTGATCAATTCTAGCTTTCATAATATTAATGATGCCTGTTGTAGTTGAATTCACAAAAAATTCACCTTGCCATTGTCCCCATTGTTTTGAGACAAGGTGCTGTTGAATTTCAGAAAAATCATTTCTCCAATCTTCACCTGTACCAATGCTAATATATGCACCTACTTGATTTCCGTTTGCTTTAATTTCAGCAATTGAATTTGCTACATCATCTTGAAAAGGGTCAATAAGTACATAAGCATTTTTAGCTGTTGCTATGATATCATCTATTTTATCTTCTTGATAATTTTCTTGATATGCCTGATTGTAGATGGCTATTGCTTTATTTGTTGATAAAGGATGTGTTTCTTCAGCTTCTTCATCATTACAAGATAAAATTATAAAAAGTAAAATTAGTATTGTTTTTATGCTAAGTTTCATGTCTTCTTAAGTTAAACTGTATAATTTGTAACGAAAATAAAGAAGAAAAATTGCAATAAATTTATTTGTTGGTATTGCAATAAGATATAAGTAATTTACAGTTTCGGTTGTTGTGCTAATACCACTTCTGTTGTTTTTTTGAATGGAGTTTGGTATTAAAAAGAAGTGAAGGCTAAATCACTTTTTTTCAAATGTTGAATTGATAGGAGAAATGATTTTACATCCCTGATAATTCACAATTTTGGCTATCGCCCTGCGATTAAAATATTTTACCTACTTCATTTTTTATATAAGCTAAAGCTATTTTTGAAGGAGATTCTTTTTCTGAGCTCTTTTTTAAAATTGCTTCACGCATAGCATCAGCATCTTTTACTTCTGTATTAGCCATTGTAGTTCTAATAGTACTTATAGTTGTATTTTTTGCAGTAACAATTACATTCCAACACCTATCAGTAATATAAATTTGTTGTGATAAATTATGTTCAAATTCTTGTTCAATAGTAGCAACGAGCTTTTTTTGATAAGCCACTTTATCATCGCTATTAGGTGTAATTCTTACAATAATATTATGAGGTGCAATTCGCTCTAAAAACAAGGTCATTCGCTCGTAAGCTTGTAAACGTAATGGTAAGGCCGCATGTTGATTTTCTTTACGAAGTAAGAAAATTCGACGATTGTCTTCATTTTTTGTGTGTTGTTTGAAAAAAAAGTAGGCAACCAAACCTGTAATGATTGCAGGAAGAGTATAACTTAAAAGCTCAATAAATTTTGTTGTGTTCATAATAATATTTATTTGATAATTCAAAGCTAATGGTTATAACTGAATTTTCATAAATTTATTTTATAGAAGTGACAATTGTCATTATTTCAAGAAAAAGCTATAATTATCTTTGCGATATAATTAATATCATGCTTTATAAATATAGACAATTATGAAAAATATTATTTTAAAATTCTTTTTTTTCCTATTTACCACTTATGCATTTTCTCAATCTGGGCATATCATGCAAGGTGTAGGTTCAGTCAATATGTCAATGGGTGGAGCCTCAACAGCTCAACCTTTAGATATTTCAGGAGCATTACAATGGAATCCTGCTGGTATTTCAACTTTTGATGGTAAAATTTTGAAAGTTGATATTGGTCTATTTTTTTCTTCACCAGAACTAAATTCTACTGTGCCAGAGTTTGATGCTCAGGGGCAACCTACAGGTAATTTTTTTAGTGGCACAACTGAAGATGATAGAGGTGTTTCACCTATGCCAGCCATCGCTTTTGTGTATGGAAAAGAAGATAGTAAACATACTTTCGGAATTTCTGCTTTTGGTATAAGTGGCTTTGGTGTTACTTTTCCAGAAAGCACCACCAATCCTATTAATATGCCTCAGCAATTTGGAGGTTTTGGAAGAATTGAATCTGATTATATGTTATTGCAAATAGGATTAACTTATGCTTATGAAATATCTGATAAATTCTCTGTCGGTGTTGAACCTACATTCAATTACTCTTCGTTAGAGCTGATGCCTAACCCAACAGCAAATCCAAGTTTAGCAGGCTATCCTTCAACAAATAAGGCAACTGCTACAGGTTTTGGAGCACAGTTTGGTTTGTTTTTTAACTCAGGTTCTGGTTTTAAAGCTGGTGTAGCTTATAAAACAACACAGGCGATAGGTGATTTTGAATTTGAAAATACATATTTAGACAATACTACAGGTACGAATAAATTTAATATGGATTACCCAGCAATTCTCTCATTCGGGTTAGGGTATTCAAATGAGAAATTTGATTTAGCGGTTGATTATAGAATGGTAGATTATGAAAATACGGATGGTTTTTCAAAAACAGGATGGACGCAAACTGCTTCTGTAGCTGGTTTTGGTTGGGAGAATATTTCTATCTTATCTGCAGGGATACAATATAAAGGGATAGACAAATTACCATTGCGTTTAGGATATACTTATAGCTCAAACCCGATAAATGATGAGGTTGCTTTTTTCAATATTCCTGCACCAGCAATTATTAAAAATGCTTTCCAGTTTGGGTTAAGTTATATGGCTAGTGATAATTTTTCAATTGATGCTGTTTATCATTATGGAACTAGCGGAGGTGAAACAAAAGGTCAATTATTAAATCCTCAGTTTAGTCAAAACTTCCCGCCTTACGGAGCAATTCCTGGAAGTGAGGTTTCTTATGAAATGAAAACATCTATGATTATGATGGGTATTAGTTATACTTTTTCTAAGTAAAATAATTTCAAAAAGACTGTCAATTTTAACAGTCTTTTTTTATACTACCTTTGTAAGATATACAATTGAACATGAAAATAAATGTTAGAATACTATTGCTTTTAATTACTGTATTGACTTTAATTAATTGTAGTACTGATGATGGTAATTCAAAAGATACAAGTTGTAGTTACGAAGGAGTGTCTTATGTAGATCCAATAAATCAGAAAACTCGTTTAATAGCTGAATCTAAATTATTTATAGGCTATATAAGGCTATCATCTAATGGCAAACCAGAGATTGAAATTTATGAAAAAAATAATCGGGATGGATTTATGTTTCTTACAAATGTAGTAGCACAAAACGAATCTGGAACAGGAGATTTTCATTTAAATGGAGAAAATTACACTGCAAATGTAACTTGTATTAAAGCAGGTGTAACTATTGGTGATGAAATTAGATATTCTTTTATTCTAAAGGGTGAAAAAGGAGTTTTTTGTGTAAAAATTCAAGACAAAATTTAATTTAACAAATTTTGTGAATAATTTCCTGTAGAATTATTGCTATAAAAGTTTAAGGATTGTACTTTTGAGCCAATGTTAAAAATTTTATAGTGACTGATTATCTAGAACAACTAAATGAAGCTCAAAGAGCCGCCGTCATGCAAAAAGACGGTGCTATGATTATTATTGCAGGTGCAGGTTCTGGTAAAACACGTGTGTTAACTTACCGTATTGCCCATTTAATGAATCACGGTGTTGATGCCTTTAGTATTTTAGCCTTGACTTTTACTAATAAAGCAGCTCGTGAAATGAAGACTAGAATTTCACGAATGGTAGGCGAAAGTGAAGCCAAAAATTTATGGATGGGCACTTTTCACTCTGTTTTTGCAAGAATTTTACGCTCTGAGGCGGATAAATTGGGTTACCCAAGAAACTTTACAATTTATGATACACAAGATTCTGTTAGGTTGATTTCTTCTATCATTAAAGAAATGGGTTTAGAAAAAGATAGATACAAACCCAAGCAGGTATTAAGCCGAATTTCTTCATTTAAAAATAGTTTAATTACAGTAAAAGCCTATTATCAAACTCCTGAATTAAAGGAAGCAGATGTGATGGCAAATCGCCCGAAAATTGGTGAAATTTACCATCAATACGTTGAGCGGTGTTTTAAAGCTGGGGCGATGGATTTTGATGATTTATTGTTAAGGACCAATGAGTTGTTAACACGATTCCCTGATGTGCTGGCAAAATACCAAGACCGATTTCGTTATATTTTGGTCGATGAGTACCAAGATACAAACCATTCACAATATCTAATTGTAAGAGCCTTAGCAGATAGATTTCAAAATATTTGTGTGGTAGGAGATGATTCTCAGAGTATTTATGCGTTTCGAGGAGCAAATATTCAAAACATTCTTAATTTTCAACGAGATTATGATGATGTAAAAATTTATAAATTAGAACAAAATTATCGTTCAACAAGTAATATAGTACAAGCTGCCAATAGTGTTATTGAAAAAAACAAAACAAAACTCGATAAAGAAATTTGGACAGCCAATGACGAAGGTGAAAAAGTGAAAATAATGCGAACTTTGTCAGAAGGTGAAGAAGGTCGTTTTGTGGCGAATTCCATTTTTGATAATAAAATGAATCACCAACTCAAAAATGAAGCTTTTGCAATTTTGTACAGAACCAATGCTCAATCTAGAGCTATTGAAGATGCTTTACGGAAAAAAGATATTGCGTATAATATTTATGGAGGCTTGTCCTTTTATCAACGTAAAGAGATTAAAGATGTACTATCTTATTTGCGTCTAATTATAAATCCTAGTGACGAAGAAGCGTTGAAAAGAGTCATCAATTATCCCGCAAGAGGAGTTGGGCAAACCACTATCGAACGTTTAAGTGTTGCCGCCAATCATTATAAAAAATCAATTTTTGAAATTTTAGAGAGTATAGATCAAATTGATATAAAAATAAATAGTGGTACAAAAGTCAAGTTGCAAAATTTTGTAATGATGATTAAGAGTTTTCAAATTGAAGCAGAAAGGAAAAATGCCTTTGAAGTTGCTGAATTTGTAGTAAAACAAACTAAAATTATAAGAGAATTAGAAAAAGATGCTGCACCTGAAGCTGTCAGTAAAGTTGAGAATGTACAAGAGTTATTGAATGGTCTTAAAGACTTTGTTGAAGTACAAAAAGAAAAAGAAGAAGATGAATCTCTTTCCTTTTTTCTTGAAGACGTAGCTTTAGCGAGTAGTATTGATAATGATAAAAATAAGGATGTTGATAGCGTTTCTTTAATGACCATTCACCTAGCAAAAGGCTTAGAGTTTCAATATGTGTATATCGTTGGTTTAGAAGAAAATTTATTTCCTTCTGCCATGAGTATGACCACTCGAAGTGAATTAGAAGAAGAACGACGTTTGTTTTATGTTGCACTGACCAGGGCTGAAAAACAAGCCTATTTGTCTTATGCACATTCTAGATATCGTTGGGGAAAATTGATTGATTGTGAACCTAGTCGATTTTTAGAAGAAATTGACGATAAGTTTGTCGATTTAATGGTGCCAAAAGTATCACCACAAATCAATAAATTTATCAATGAAGATATTTTTGGTAGTGTACCTCAAGATAAAATTAGATTTAAAAAACCTGTAAAAAGAGATTTTCATAAGCAGAAAATAAAGAAAAAGACAACTCCAGAAACCATACAAATTAGTACACCAAAAAATTTAAAAAAGGTAGATACTATTTCTGGTAATTTGTTTGATAGTAATATCACTGTTGGTAATGTTGTTCGACATTCAAAATTTGGTAGGGGTGAAGTAATCAGCTTAGAAGGTTTAGGATCTAATAAAAAAGCCGAAATAGTATTTGATACTGTAGGAAATAAGAAATTATTATTACAGTTTGCCAAGCTTAAAATTTTAGGATAAACTTTTAAGACCAACTTGATTTTAAAGTTAATTGGCTAATATTCCACAATTAGGGTTAAAGCATTATGTTTTACGTAAATATAATTGTTTATTTGCATCTACATTATAATACATTAAAAGAATATGATTGATTTTGATTTAGAGTATAATTCAGGAAGAGAACATTTGATAATACCTGAATATGGTAGGCATGTTCAGAAATTGGTGAACCATTGTATAAAACTTGAAACTAAAGAAAAACGGAATGAAATGGCAAATGCCATTATTGAAGTTATGGGTAATTTACAGCCACATTTAAGAGATGTGCCTGATTTTAAACATAAATTATGGGATCAGCTTTTTATCATGTCTGATTTTAATTTAGATGCAGACTCACCATACAATACTAATACAAAAGAAGAATTAGCTGCCAAGCCAGATAAGTTAGAGTATCCAAAATCAGCCTCTAAATATAAATTTTATGGTAATAATATTCAAACCATGATTGATACTGCATTGACTTGGGAAGAAGGTGAACTTAAAGAAGCGTTGGTTTACACGATAGCCAATCACATGAAAAAGTGTTATTTGAATTGGAATAAAGATACTGTTGATGATGCTGTGATTTTTAAGCATTTAACTGAGCTTTCTCAAGGTAAAATAAATTTAAGTACAGATGATGAAACTTTGTCTGAGAGTAAAAACCTGCTAAGAAAGAAAGTTTCTAACAAGCATAAGAACAATAATAACAATAAAGGGAAGTTTAGTAAGAACAACAAATCAAACAAACCTTATAGGAAAAGGTAATAACTAAACTTTCAATATTATATGGGTACTTTTAAAATAGAAGGCGGACATCAATTAAAAGGCGAAATTACACCTCAAGGAGCAAAAAATGAAGCTCTACAAATTTTATGTGCAGTTTTACTAACCTCAGAAGAAGTAACAATTTCTAATATACCTGATATTAGAGACGTAAATAAGTTAATTACTTTATTAAAAAATTTAGGAGTTAAAATTAAAAAGAAAGAACAAGGTGTTTATAGCTTTCAAGCCGATAATATAAACCTTGATTATTTAGAAACACCTGAGTTTAAAGTTGACGGAAGCGGAATAAGAGGCTCTATTATGATTGTTGGGCCAATGTTAGCTCGTTTTGGTAAAGGATACATTCCGAAACCAGGAGGTGATAAAATAGGAAGAAGACGTTTAGATACTCATTTTGAAGGCTTTATGAAGTTGGGTGCTGAATTTCGTTATAATAAAGAAGATCATTTTTACGGTGTAGAAGCTAAAAGTTTAAAAGGTACTTATATGCTTTTAGATGAAGCTTCAGTAACTGGTACTGCAAATATTGTTATGGCTGCTGTGTTAGCAGAAGGCAAAACTACAATTTACAATGCTGCCTGCGAACCTTATTTGCAACAACTGTGTAAAATGTTAAATAGAATGGGTGCTAAAATTACAGGCATTGGTTCTAACATGATACATATAGATGGTGTAAAATCATTAGGAGGCACAACGCATAGAATGCTACCAGATATGATTGAAATTGGAAGTTGGATTGGACTTGCAGCAATGACAAAAAGTGAATTGACAATCAAAGATGTAAGCTGGAATGATTTAGGAGTGATACCAAATGTTTTTAGAAAATTAGGAATTACTGTTGAACGTAAAGGCAATGATATTCATATACCTAAGCATGAGGATGGCTATGAAATTCAAAATTATATTGATGGTTCTATATTGACTATTTCTGATGCTCCTTGGCCAGGCTTTACACCTGATTTATTGAGTATTATTTTGGTTGTAGCTACGCAAGCAAGAGGTAGTTTGTTGATACACCAAAAAATGTTTGAAAGTCGTTTGTTCTTTGTAGATAAATTGATTGATATGGGAGCAAAGGTTATTTTATGTGATCCGCATAGAGCTACCGTTATTGGTCACGATTTTGAATCAACTCTAAAAGCGACGACCATGACCTCTCCTGATATTAGAGCAGGAGTATCTTTATTAATTGCAGCACTTTCTGCTGATGGTACTTCTACTATTCATAATATTGAACAAATTGATAGAGGTTACGAGCGAATCGATGAACGTTTAAGAGCTATTGGTGCAAAAATTATTAGAATAGATTAAATTCCGATTTTTTAAAAGTTATCTTAATTGTCTGCCTGAGTAATTTACTTATAACTTAGGTTTAGATGTGTACACCTATGTGAAATTCATATTAAGCTAAACCCATATTTTTTTCCTTCAAACAATCAGAAATATTAGAGGTGTCAATATGGCATTATTAAATAATTGGCAGTACTTTTGTATGTTAACCTACAAATTAAAGATTCATAAGAATGAGTACAGAAGAAAATATAAACGAAGAAGGAATACAAGATACAGAGCAAGCTAATGAAGAACAAGCTGAAACTATTGAAAGTACAGAGCAAGTAGAGGTAGAACCAACTTCAGAAGAGTTAATTCAACAAGAGAAAGATAAATATTTACGTTTGTTTGCTGAGTTTGAAAATTATAAGAAACGTACAAGTAAAGAAAGAATAGAGCTTTATAAGACTGCCAATCAAGAATTGATGACAGTTTTATTACCGATTTTGGATGATTTTGACAGAGGTTTACAAGAAATAAAAAAAGTAAAAGATAAAAACTTGTTGAAAGGAATGGAGTTGATCAATGATAAATTGAAAAACATATTGAAGCAAAAAGGGCTAACATTGGCTGATGCAAAAAAAGGAGATACTTTTGACGCTGAAATTCATGAAGCGATCACCCAAATCCCAGCTCCATCTTCAAAATTAAAAGGTAAAATTATTGATGTTATAGAAAACGGATATATGTTAGGCGATAAGATTATTAGATTTCCTAAAGTCATTATCGGACAGTAATTATAAAAAATAGATTTAGTTTCAAAAAGAAATATTTGTGAAAAAAGATTATTACGAAATTTTAGGAATCAGTAAAGGTGCAACTGATAAAGAAATAAAGAAGGCGTATCGTAAAAAGGCTATTCAATTTCATCCTGACAAGAATCCAGATGATAAATCAGCAGAAGATAAATTTAAAGAA
This sequence comes from uncultured Flavobacteriaceae bacterium, assembly GCA_964428855.1. Taxonomy (GTDB): domain Bacteria; phylum Bacteroidota; class Bacteroidia; order Flavobacteriales; family Flavobacteriaceae; genus Aureibaculum. Next base: position 1,049 of record CAYRZY010000090.1, on the reverse strand, counting down.
GCCGCTGAGGCTTATGAAATTTTAAGTAATGCTGATAAAAAAGCACGTTACGATCAGTTTGGGCATGCAGCCTTTGAAGCCGGTGGTGGCGGAGGTGGTTTTGGTGGCGGAGGTATGAATATGGATGACATTTTTAGTCAGTTTGGAGATATTTTTGGTGGTGGCTTTGGTGGTGGTGGAGGATTCTCAGGTTTTGGCGGCGGCGGACGTGCTAGAGTTAAAGGAAGTAATCTTAGAATTAGAGTAAAACTTTCATTAGAAGAAATTGTTAATGGTGTTGAAAAGAAAGTAAAAGTAAAACGCTTAGTAAAAGCTGAGGGTGTTACTTATAAGACTTGTAGTGCCTGTAATGGTCAAGGTCAAGTGACTAGAATTACAAATACTATTTTAGGTAGAATGCAAACAGCAACTACGTGTCCAACTTGTCATGGTGCAGGTGAGTCTATAGATAATAGACCAAGTGGTTCAAATGCTCAAGGCTTGATTGAAAAAGAGGAAAATGTTTCTATTAAGATTCCAGCAGGTGTTGTAGAGGGCGTGCAATTAAAGGTTTCTGGAAAAGGAAATGAAGCTCCAGGTAATAGTGTTTCAGGAGATTTACTTGTCGTAATTCAAGAAAAACCTCATGATAACTTAAAAAGAGAAGGAAATAACTTGCATTATGATATGTATGTAAGTATTCCTGAAGCAATATTAGGTGAAAGTAAAGAAATAGACACTTTAACTGGTAAGGTTAGAATTAAAATTGAAGCTGGTACTCAATCTGGAAAAATATTACGCTTACGCGGAAAAGGACTGCCTAGTTTGGATGGATATGGTAAAGGAGACTTGCTAATTCATGTAAATGTATGGACTCCTAAAAATTTATCAAAAGAGCAAAATGCATTTTTTGAACAAATGAAAACTGATGAAAATTTCAAACCATTACCATCAAATTCTGATAAATCTTTTTTTGAAAAAGTAAAAGATATGTTTTCTTAAAAAAAAACACACAATAAAAATTATTTATTTGATAATTTTTATTGCTTATATTAATATAATTTATATAT
>CAYRZY010000089.1:1947-11555 GCA_964428855.1 uncultured Flavobacteriaceae bacterium | reverse complement strand
TTATACAATCACCTTTGGGATAAAAACTCAAATAAATCTTTTACTAGAGGTGAGGATTATGTCGATTTTGCCCCAGACCGTATTGCTTGTCAGGATGCCACTGCACAAATGGCTTTGTTGCAATTTATGCAAGCAGGTAAAAAAGAGGTTGCTGTACCAACAACTGTACATTGTGATCATTTAATTCAGGCAAAAATAGGAGCAGATAAAGATTTACAAGAAGCTATCAATACATCTAGCGAAGTATTTAATTTCTTAGCTTCTGTTTCAAATAAATACGGAATTGGTTTTTGGAAACCTGGTGCAGGAATTATCCATCAAGTGGTGTTAGAAAATTATGCTTTCCCTGGCGGGATGATGATAGGTACAGATTCTCATACTGTAAATGCTGGTGGATTAGGGATGGTTGCTATCGGAGTAGGAGGAGCAGATGCTGTTGATGTGATGGCAGGAATGCCATGGGAATTAAAATTTCCTAAATTGATAGGAGTGAAGCTAACAGGTAAATTATCTGGTTGGACAGCTTCTAAAGATGTGATTTTAAAAGTAGCAGGAATTTTAACTGCAAAAGGAGGTACAGATTGTATCGTTGAATATTTTGGGGAAGGAGCAATATCACTTTCTGCAACAGGAAAAGGCACCATTTGTAATATGGGAGCTGAAATTGGAGCTACCACCTCAACTTTTGGTTATGATGAATCTATCGAAAGATATTTAAGAGCTACAAATAGAGCTGATGTTGCTGATGCTGCAAACGAAATAAAAGAGTATTTAACTGGAGACCCTGAAGTTTATGAAAATCCAGAACAATATTTCGATCAAGTAATAGAAATTAATTTAGATGAATTAGTACCATATTTAAATGGTCCTTTTACACCAGATATAGCGACTCCTGTAGGAAGTGCTATGACAGAAAAAGCGACTAAAAATGACTGGCCTTTAAAAGTTGAATGGGGTTTGATAGGTTCTTGTACAAATTCTTCTTATGAAGATTTGTCAAGAGCAGCGTCTATTGCAAAACAAGCTGTAGATAAAGGCTTAGTAGCTAAAGCTGAATTTGGTATCAATCCAGGTTCTGAGCAAGTACGTTATACAGCAGAAAGAGATGGTTTGTTAGATATATTTGAAAACTTAGGAGCAACAATATTTACCAATGCTTGTGGGCCTTGTATAGGTCAATGGGCTAGGGAAGGTGCTGATGGTCAACCAAAAAACACCATAGTTCACTCATTTAATAGAAACTTTTCTAAACGAGCTGACGGAAATCCGAATACACATGCATTTGTTGGTTCGCCATCTATGGTTGCAGCAGTAGCCATTTCTGGAAAATTAGATTTTAATCCGATGACGGATAAATTAATCAATCAAAATGGAGAAGAAGTACAATTAGAAGAACCAACAGGTTTTGAATTGCCTCCAAAAGGATTTGATGTTGAAGATCCGGGTTTTGTAGCTCCGATGGCAGATGGTTCTGGTATTGATATAACGGTGAGTTCAGATTCAAAAAGATTACAATTATTAACACCTTTTACACCAATAGAAGGAAATGTTTCTGGAGCAAAATTATTGATTAAAGCTGCTGGAAAATGTACTACAGATCATATTTCTATGGCGGGTCCTTGGCTGCGTTTTAGAGGTCATTTAGATAATATTTCTGAGAATTGCCTAATTGGAGCGGTAAATGCTTTTGGTAAAGCAACCAATAAAGTGAAAAATCAATTAACTGGTGAGTTTGGAGCTGTTCCTACTACGGCAAGAGCTTATAAAGCGGCAAATGTACCATCAATAGTTGTTGGAGAGCATAATTATGGTGAAGGTTCATCAAGAGAACATGCAGCTATGGAACCACGTCATTTGGGTGTAGTTGCTGTTATCGTAAAATCATTTGCAAGAATTCACGAAACAAATTTAAAAAAGCAAGGAATGCTTGGTTTAACTTTTGCTAACGAAAATGATTACGATTTAATTCAAGAAGACGATACCTTTAATTTTACAGATTTAACTGAGTTTGCTTATGGTAAGCAGCTGACGTTAGAAATTGAACATAAAGATAGTTCTAAAGATGTAATTAAATTGAACCACACTTATAATGATGGGCAGATAGCTTGGTATAAAGAAGGTTCAGCATTGAATTTAATTAAGAAAGAGAATGCTTAGTATTATAAATTAGATTTCAAGAAATAGAAACCTAAATAAATAATTTGCATAAAAAAAGAAGAATTACTTTCAAGTAATTCTTCTTTTTTTATAAAACTTCTCGACGCTTTGCGTTGAGATTTCCATCTCACCTCTCCTTTGGAAAGGTCGTAATCGATAAATGCGATTACGGGTGAGGCAAAATAAATAATTTATTTTAGCCTTTCGCCCAAGTAGGTAAATCAGAAGTGTTCATTTTTTCTTCAAAAGTTTCACCATCTACAATTTTAAAACTTTTATCAGTAGTTATTGTGACTTCTTTGTCTTTATAATTAAGAGTAACGATACCTTCGTAGCATACTACTTCAAAATAATCAGCTCTTTGTATAACTTTAAACTTAGAACCAGCTACAGTCATTTCACCTAGCCAGGTAACGACACTTATAGAAGAACCTTTTTCTATATTAAATAGGGCTTCACCAACTAAGCTAACTTTAGGAGCACTCTCCCAATCGCTTTTTTTGTATTTTATTGCAGAAGCAGTGTTTAATTTAATTTTAGAATTATCAGGCAATTCAATAGATTCTGTATTACTCGCTAATGTTTTAACAATAGTAGTTTCTCCGTATATTGGTGCATAATAAACAGCTAATGCTATTATAAATATTGCAGCAACACGCATTAATGGTTGCATCCAGTCAATTGTTTTGACAGGAGTTTCCACTTTTTCTGTTCGACGTTCTTTTATAATGCTATTTAATTTATCAAACTCAAAATCCACATCATAAGATGTGTCTTCAAAAAGCTTAGCTTTTTCAGAGATTTTGGTATACGACTCATATTCGGGTAATGCCTTAAACTCGTTAAGTTCAGCATTACTCAGTTCGTCATCTAACCATTTTTGTATTAAAATTTCTTTTTTCATATTAGGGTTTCTTATTACATAACAACTGAAATAGGTTTTTTCCTACCTCAATTAAAAATATTTTTTCACTTTTTTTAAAGCGACTTCACATATGTAACAATTAAATCTCATAAATTCCTACCAAATATATATTAAATTCCATCAATTTCTGTTCTTAATTTTTTTAAAGCTCCATAAATCCTCTTCTCAACACCTTTTCTAGAGATGCCTAATTCTTCGGCAATTTCTTTATGTTTTTTACCTTCAACTCTATTCATTAAAAAAGCAACACGTTGTGCTTCTGTTAGAGTAGCCAATGCACGCTGGTACTTTTGCATGTATTCAGACTCCTCCATCAAGAATTCTGGGTTTTCATTCGTGTAACCTTTAGGTTTGATTTGTTGGTGCTTTAAAACAACCTTTTGATGTTTAACTTCGTTTAACATCATATTATTAGCCGTAGTAAATAAAAAGGACTTTGCTTTTTCAGGACTAACTTTTTTACAATTATCCCATAACTTAATAAAAGCTTCTTGAACCTTGTCTTTTGGGTTCAAGCCATCACCATACTTATAACGTAAAAAATTATACACGTCTTTAGATAGGGTTTTGAATATATTTGAGAAGACATGCTCTTCGCAAACATCAGTATTTAAAGCCTTTATCATTATTAATTAAATAAGATTAGTTGTTTTAGGTTAGTTTTCTGTTAAGATGTAGAAACAATTTTACATCTTCATAAACAACCTAATAACTGTAAATAGCTATGATTTATTGTTTTTAATGGTGTCAAATGTAAGTAAAACTATACATTTAGTTTTTTTTAATATAATTTTCTTTAAGAAATTGTAAAGGTTAAAGACTCTGTGTTATTTTATTTCAATAAGTATACTTCTAAAAATCAATGTATTATAAAAAATAATATAATTATTTGAAATTTTAAGTAGGAATTTTGGAATGGTTGTTGTTTAATAGATGATGAGTCGTCAAGTCTGATACTCAAATAAAAATAATAAACATTTAAAATTAAGAGTATATAATAAATGAAACATAAAGTAAACTTTATAATAAGTCACTAAAAAGAAACATTTATTTTCAAAAATATAAATAAGTTAGTTTAAGTTGATAGTTTAGTTAGAGAGAAAATCGCCCACTGAAGAGTGGGCTTTTTTGTTTAGCACTTTATTGTACTAAACAATCATTTATTAATACAATACGATCAGATTTCTTTTTTCAACACCAGATACAGGACAGTACAGGATAATTAGCCACAAATATCTCTTTATTATTGCTAATAATAATTAAACTAATTCAATTAACTTAATATTTATTTTATGAAAAGATTCTTAAAGAAAAGAATTGACGCAAAAAGTAGTACTATTTTTAGAGGTTTTAAAATACTTAAAGTATCGTTAATGATGCTATTTGTATTTACATCTCAACTATATGCAGCTTCTGATGAGTCAATAACTCCACAACAAGAGGTTAACGGTATAGTAGTAAGTGCTGATAATTCTCCTTTACCTGGTGTAAGCGTATTAGTAGTAGGTACAACGAATGGAACTGAAACAGATTTTGATGGTAATTATAGTGTGAAAGCTAACAAAGGTGATGTGCTACAATTCTCTTTTGTAGGTATGAAGACTCAAACAGTAACTGTTGGAGATGACACTACCATTAATGTAACTTTGGCAGAAGATGCAAGTGCATTAGACGAAGTTGTTGTTATTGGTTATGGTACTAGAAAGAAGAGAGATATTACATCTTCTGTATCTCAGATTACATCAAAACAAATTGAGGCAAGTGTACAAGCTTCTCCTGAATTTGCTTTGCAAGGTACTACTTCTGGTATTTTGGTGCAATCTTCATCTGGTGATCCAAATGCAAGACCTACAATTCGTATTAGAGGTGTAGGTACGTTGGGCTTTAATGACCCTTTATATGTTATTGATGGTGTGCCAATTTCAGAATTTGGTGCTGGTGCAACTGCTTTTGCATCTAGTGCTGGTGCAGGAGATATTAGAGGTTCTCAAAATATTTTAAATTTAATTAATCCAAATGATATTGCTTCTATATCTGTATTGAAAGATGCTGCAGCAACTGCTGTGTATGGTATGCGAGCCTCAAATGGGGTAATCTTAATAGAAACAAAAAGAGGTAAAGGTGGTCGTACTTCTTTTAACTTTAGTGCTAGACGTGGGGTTAGAAATATTCGTGATACGTACGATGTATTAAATACAACACAATATACAAATTTATTAACTGAAGAACGTATAAATGCAGGTATAGCAATTCCTGGATTTATTGACCCGAATGACCCAGCTTATTTAGGTAATGGTCAAACTTATGATTGGCAAGATGCTATTCAAAACACGAATGCATTAACGGAAGATTATAGTTTTAGTGTTCAAAGTGGGAATGAAAAATCAAATTTCTTTTTCTCTGGAGGGATTTCTAATCAAGAAAGTACCATTATTCATAATAAATTAAAACGTTATAATGCGACTTTGACTTCAGATTTCAAAATTGCCAAGTGGTTGAAAATTGGTGAAACAATAAGAATTGTTCATTCTGAAAATGATGATGCGAAAGGTGTCGTAGGGAATATGAATTTACCCTCTGAGGCATTTAAAGCTCCATGGCAGCCTATTTATGACGCTAATGATCCAACAGGTTTTGCACGTGTGCGTGATGGTGGTGGAGATTTATGGGGTCCTTCCAGTACTGGAGCAACAGGCATAAATAGTTTAGCTGTTAGTAGTATAGGGCAGGATCAATATAGTATCCTTAGAAATTTAGGTTCTGTATATGCAGAAATATCTCCGTTAGAAGGCTTGATTTTTAAAGGAACTTTAGGGGTAGATTGGAATAATAACGTAAGAGAACGTGTTAGATCTAAAAGGTATTTTAATTTTCATGTAAACTCATTACCTGTTACAAATCTTTTACATCGTAATTTAACCAATTTCAGTGTGTTATCAGAGTTTTTAACTAGTTATACTAAAGAAATTAATGATCATAATTTTCAATTATTGATGAATATTTCAAAGCAAAAAGTAGGAACAAATTGGAATCAGTCTGGAGCGGATAACCCTATCTTTGAAGATTTAGAAAGAACAGGTTTTAACTCTACAGAAAATCAAGGTATTGAAAGTTTTAAAGAACGTAAAATATTAACGGGAACATTACTTAAATTTTCATACAATTTTAATTCTAAATACTACGTAGATGCATCTTATAGAAGAGATGGTTCTACTGTGTTTGCACCAGGGAATCGTTTTGGTGATTTCTTCGGAGCTTCTGCTGCATGGCGTGTTTCTGATGAGGCATTTATGGAAAATGTGTCATGGCTAGATGATTTAAAGTTCAGAGTAAGTTGGGGTCAAACAGGTAATCAAGAAACTATACCCTATTCTTATTTGGCTTCAATATCGCTTGCACCAGGTTATAGTTTATTCGGAAATGACGGAGCAGGCTTTAATATAGGGGGGGCTTTTCAACCAGGCATACCTACTCCTGATTTAAGTTGGGAGACTAGTACAACCACAAATATTGGGTTTGATGGAGCTGCAATAGGCAACCGTTTAGGTTTTTCTTTTGATTATTACAATCGTTTAACTACTGATATTCTTCAAGATTTTCCTTTACCAATGACTTTTGGAGTTAATAATAACCCTAAAGTTAATTTAGCTGAAGTATCAAACAAAGGTATTGAATTAAGTTTGAATTGGAATGATAAAATAGGAGACGGTTTTGAATATAACTTTGGTATGAATTTGACTACTGTAAAAAATACAGTTGAAAAATTAACAGAAAATCTTGCTGAAGGCACTGTATTAGGTGGTACATATGGGACGCAAGTAGGTAGTTCTCTTGGGTTTATTTATGGTTACGAAATGGAAGGTATCTTTCAAACACAAGCTGAAGTTGATGCTTGGAAAGCAACTCATACAGATCAAGATGGTGCACATGCAGATATCTCTCCTGGTGATGTGCGTTTTGCTGATTTATATGGGAATCCTGCTCCTGGAGAGTTTAAAAGTGATTCGCCTGATGGATTAATAAATGTTAACGATAGAACAAAATTAGGTAAAACGATACCTGGTTATTATTACGGGTTTAATATGGGTGCAAATTATAAAGGTTTTGATCTATCTATGCAATGGCAAGGTGTTGGTGATGTTCAAAAAGTGAATTGGGTTAAAATGGCAGGTGAAGGTATGGCTGGTGATGGAAATCAACTATCCACAGTTCTTGACAGATGGACGCCGTCTAATCCTTCCAATACAACTCCAAGAGCTTTATATGGTGATACTGTTAAGAATAATAGATTTTCAAGTCGATATGTAGAAGATGCTGATTATTTAAGATTACAAAATCTTCAAATTGGTTATACTTTTGATGAAAAGTTTGTTACAAAACTTAATTTAAGTAATTTAAGATTTTACGTTAGTGGAAATAATATTGCTTTATTCACTGGCTATTCAGGTCTAGACCCTGATGCAAATATTTTAAGTAATACAGATCTTAATCCACCTGCGACTTCTTGGTTGTTAGGAATGAATTTAACATTTTAAGAAATAAAAATATAAATTATGAAAAAATACAATCTATTTAAGCAGGTACTTACTGTACTATTTGCTGTACTTATTGTACAAGGATGTACAGATAAAGATTTAGATGCTCCTTTTGCAAAGCAAACTGCGGTTAGCTTTTTCTCTGAAGGAGGTACTGATAGCTATAACAAAGCAATAATTGGTGGCTATGCAAAATTAACTCAGTTTTATAAAAATTATACTGGAGTTAATGGTACACCAAGAACATATTTAAATGCAATTGCATTAATGCGTGATGATATGTTAACTTCAAATCAACCAGATCCTTATGAAGTATTTGGATCATTAACAGCTACTGATGCTTCAACTTCTGATTATTATAAATTGGCTTACCAATTGGTAAACAGAGTGAATCTTACGTTGGAATATATGGCTGAATACGGAGATAAAGTTTTCGTTGATGATATGGAACTTAAAAACACCTATGAAGGTGAAGCTAGATTTATGAGAGCCTATATGTATTTTCATATGGCAATAAATTATGATACACCTCCATTAATAGTCAATACAATAACTGATTTAGCATTTGTGCCATCTAATAGTGCTTCTGGTGAAGTTTTAGATTATGCTATTAGTGAGCTTACTGCAGCAGCAGCATTATTACCAGATAGTTGGGCAGCTCCAAATACTGGTAGAGTCACTAAAGGTTCTGCACTAGGCATTTTAGGTAAAGCTTTATTACATAAGGCCACCGTAAATGGTTATAATGGTGGTGATTTAGGTTTGGCTTTAGCTGCTTTTAATCAAATTGATGGTTTAGGGTATTCTTTATTATCAAATTTTGGTGATAATTTTGATGGAGAAAAGGAAAATGGAGCAGAGTCTCTATTTGAATTACAATTTGGAAATGCAGACTCAGGAAACAATAATATTTGGGTACCTATCGATGATTTTAATGTTATTGGAGATTTAGGAGGCACTTGGGGTTTTTATAGTAAACACTGGTCAATTGGTGGAGCTAGGTATATGTTGCCTTCTGCTAAATTAGAAGCTTCATTTGAAGCTGGAGACCCTAGAATGGCGATGACAGTTGCTGGTGGTATCATATCTAAATATACCGCTAAAGATGTAGTTGATGGTGCTGGAAAAACAAGTTTTAATAATGCTAGAGTATTAAGATTGGCAGATGTAATGTTGATGAAAGCTGAAGCAATGCTAATGTCTGGTGGTGATAAGTCTGTAGCTATTGGTATGTTAAATAAAGTTAGAGAAAGAGCAAGAAATTCTGCTAGTCCTGCTAGTGCTGTTCCTGCAGATAGAAATACTGCCGAAACCGACGAAAATGTAATTCTACAATGGATTATGGAAGAAAGAGTAGCTGAATTGTCAGGTGAAGAAGCTTGGAGATGGTATGATTTAATTCGCTGGCATAAAGCGGGTAAAATTGACATGACTTCTTGGGATTTCAGTTCTATTCAAACAACTGCTTTTGATGTAAGTAAACATTTATTACTACCTTTCCCTGCTTCTGAAGTAAGTGTTAGTAGTGGTTCTTTAGTTCAAAATGCTGGATATTAATTTGAATTAGTATTTATTATATAATTATTTAAAAGGGATGGTTTTATAACCATCCCTTTTTTTTATACCCATAAAAACTCATGAAAAATAATTTTTCTTGTCCAAATTGTCAATCAAAACAAAGAGTAAAGCATCTGTTTTTTATGTCTAATATTTCTACTTGGTCTTGTATTAGTTGTAATTCAGCTTTAAAACCAAAGAAAATGTCTTCTACTTCTTTTATTATAGGGTTTTTATCAGTAGTTATACCTTCCTATTATTGTTTGAATATTTTAAAATACAATTTGATTCTAACATTGTCAGTGGGTTTATTATTTGGAATTCTTTCATATTCCTTAGGGCTTTTATACTATTATTATAGTATTGAATTAGAAGAAATATACTAAAAACACCACTCTGCACCTTACAATTTCCCCTCCTACGCTAAAGCTTCG
>CAYRZY010000089.1:0-1847 GCA_964428855.1 uncultured Flavobacteriaceae bacterium | reverse complement strand
TAATTTTCAAAGTCTTGTTATTCCGACGTAGGAGTAATCTCAATTGAAATTATTGAACTCTAGTTAATTATTAAGCATTCAATTCTTATTCAATCTAAACAATTGTAGTTTGTCATTATTATTAGCAACTAGTATACTAAAACCTTTAGCTGTTTTTAATATTGCCATATTCTTTGCATCTTTAGAAGCGAAGAACTTGCTTTGTTGCGTAGAGGTCTCTGTAAACGTTCCGTTTCCTTTACCTAATAATAAAAGTCCCATACTTGCATCATTACGTGGTGTTTCTATCTCAGATGCAAATAAATTGCCCGCAACTAAAATATCTTGTATTTTATCGTTGTTAAAATCTTTTATAATCATTGTGTTTATAGAAGATAATTGGGCTAAATTAGGAAGTTGTGTCAATTTAAACTTTCCCTTTCCTAAGTTTTCTATATAAGTAGAGGCAAATGTCTGTGCCGAATAATGTAAGGAGTTTTCTAATGCTGTACTGGTATAAATTTCTTCTAAGGTCGCACTAGCAAAAGAATTGTAATCTTGATATTTTCGTTTAATGTTTGGTATTTGTTGTGAAGAACATTGTCTTCCACGTACGGGATATTGTATAGAATCATTATAATAACCTAATATAATATCTTGTGAGCCATTTTTATCATAATCACTTACAAAGACATCAAATGTTTTATCTAAGTCAGCTTTGTATTTATAATTTAAGCCTAAATTACCTACAATAAAATCATCATCACCATCATTATCCATATCTTTAGCCTCAATACTAGACCACCAACCTATAGTGTTTTCAAAGCTGTCACCCTCTATTTTAGCAAAAGTGCCATTGTTATTTTCAATGATTGTTATTGGCATCCATTCGCCTACTATAATTATATCTACATCTCCATCGCTATCATAATCATTCCAAACTGCATCGGTTACTAAACCTAACTCTTTTAATGTTGGAGCAATAGTAGATGTTACATCTGTGAACTTTACATTCCCTTTTTTAGTGTCGTTTCTCAAAATATAACTATCAGCTGGATAAGGATACTTTCTAGGAATTAATCTTCCGCCAACAAATAAATCTAAATCGCCATCATTATCATAATCAAAAGGTTTTACGCAAGATCCACTTTGATTCACTGGTGGTAATGCTTTTGAAGAAAAGCTAAACCTCCCTTTACCATTGTTGATATAGATTCTGTCTTGTAGTTCTTTTGCATCTGGTAAAAATTCATTACCACCACTTACGATATATAAATCTTGATCGCCATCTGCATCTGCATCAAAAAACACAGCATTCATATCTTCACTACTTTTATGTGTTGACCAAGGCTGGTTTTTTGCAGGATTGAATGTGCCGTCTATATTTTGAAGGTATAGCATGCCTGATTGATTGGCAGCTCCTCCAATAAAGAAATCATCTAATCCATCGCCATTAACATCTGCAACTGCTAGGCCTGGTCCGAAATTTGAAGTTTTATGAGGTAATAATACTTCATACTCAAAATCATCAAATTCATTTTCAATATGTGTAAAATTGATACCAGAAGACTTTGTTACTTCTGTGAAAAATGAGTTCTTATTAATTGCTGGCTGAGTGCTATTTAAGCTAGCATTGGCATAATCAACTCTAATTTCTTGATTTCCTTTTACATTTGCCAACTCTTCTACTTTGCCATCTGGCCAAGTAATGATTACTTTATTGACACTCTTTATGGTGTCTAAGCCAAAATGTAATTTCGGTTCTGATGAAGATTGAAAACCTCGAGTTGTTGTCAATTCTTGAAATTGCTGTGTGTTTTTATTTTCAATTTTTACTTTTACACCAATCCCAAACGGATTCTTTTTTG
>CAYRZY010000088.1:0-11582 GCA_964428855.1 uncultured Flavobacteriaceae bacterium | reverse complement strand
CTCGCCATTCTTTATCTGGTGCTAATTCTGCAAATAAGGCATAAACAAAAAAGTGGCCACAAGATTCATCACTACTTGTACTTGATTTCCATCGCCATCTTCCATCTTTAGTCAATCTCCAAAGTCCTCCATTTCTCTCTTCCCACTCTTTTAGTTCTTCTTCTGAAAAACCATTTGAAGTATCACTTGACATATACTTGTCTTTTTCATATGTCCGTGCTGGAAAACCCTTAAGTCCTGAAATTTCAGTTAATCTTTCCATGGCTTCAAAAGCTTCATAGGCATTTAATTTTGCGTCTTCTGATTTTGTAACTGAATATCGAAATAATTCTCCTGCCAAGTACATAGAAGTCCAAAGTCCATCATTATCCGTATCATGAAGCGAGGTCGTAGAAAGGTCACCCGGTATTTCTAATGTTGTTGCAGAGGTAAAACCATGCCGTACATGTCGCAATCGTTGAATTTTTTGAAAATAATCTGCCTTTTCTGCAAGTGTCATTTTTACAAAATTAATTTTGCTCATGCCTATTTTTGTAAGTATCAATATACTTTTCTCAGGGCCTTTTGAAATATCAATAACTCCATCATCAACCAGCCATCTTTTAGATGCATAATAATCATATTTATTGTCGTCACGTAGTTTAAAAGCTCCTTTTGTTGATCCAAACCATAGGCTTCCATCTATATTTTTTATAGCCGTAATTTCGTTGCATGGCAATTTTTTATTTAAGATTCCTGCTTTAAAGGTATTTCTATTTAAGTGGATTATTCCATTGCTTGTACCTACAATGAGCTCATCTTTATATAATGCCATTGCAGTCAGATTATCACTTTTATAAACTTCTTTTAAGCTGTTATTTTCATTGTCTAATTGATAAATTACTTTGTTAGATAAAATTAAAAAACGATTGTTTTTTTTATCATATAAAAGACCTATCGGATTTAAATTTGAAATAGACTTGGATAAAACTTCTTTACATTTCTTAAATAATTTTAGCTTGGTATCTCCTACGACTAGTGTTGAATAGTCATCACCAATTATAAATTTTTTAGGATTTTCAACACTATGTTCTATAAAAAATTTACCTGCCCAAGCATTGCTCAACACCTCTTTATCGGTAAGGTAAACAAATTGGTTTTTATAGGTTTCTAAAGCTATAATCTGCATATCAGTCATAGGTCTGTATTGCAAATCTGAAACTAGTTTTTTTTCAAAAGGCTGTAAAAGTCCTTTCGTAGATATTATTTTTACAACTTGATTTCGATCAGTTCTTACCTGAAATAATTGAATACTATCACTCGCTAACTGAAATTTATCAGCATAATCTTGCGTATAAGGTTTGTCAATATACGTTTGTTGAGCATGTATTGACATAAAAGTAAATACAGCGGTCAGCAATACTAATATTCTTCTCATTTTTTAAATATATATTAAATTTTTGTGCGTAAATGAAATGATTTTGGTCTTGTTAATTGTTCATATCCTATAGAAGATAAGGTACAGCCTCTACCTGTGTTCTTAACCCCTGTCCATGCCAAATGAGGATCTAGATAATCGCATCTATTCATAAACCAAGTTCCTGTTTCAATTTTATTTCCTAAGGAAAGTGCTTTTTCATAATCATCGGTCCAAATGGAAGCCGTTAAGCCATATGCACTGTCATTCATTAAAGACAATGCTTCTTCATCACTTTTCACTTTCATTATACCCACCACTGGGCCAAAACTTTCTTCGGTCATTACATCCATACTGTGATCAACATTGATGAGAACCTGTGGAGCCAAATAATTATGACCCATTTGTGTTTCAGGAAATAATGTAGGGTCAATCAATGCTTTTGCACCTGCTTTTTGAGCTGCTTCAATTTGAAATTTAATGTATTCAGCACCTCCTTGTTTTGCAACAGGGCCCAAATTTGTATCTACATGAAGTGGATTACCAAGCTTATACTTTTTAGTCAACGCTACAAATGCTTCGACAAAGCGATCAAAAACATAATCTTTTACATAAATACGTTCAATTCCGCAACATGACTGCCCAGAATTAAAAAAGGCACCATCAACCAAATTTTCAACATAAAAATCTAAATTAGAATCATCACAAACATAAGCCGGGTCTTTACCTCCAAGCTCTAGACCTAAACCTACAAAACTTTCTGCAGCAACTTTTTGGATATGATGTCCTCCTTTAACAGAACCTGTAAAAGAAACAAAATCTATTCTCTTATCTCGAATTACATTTGCCGTATCTTCATGGTTGAGGTGTAGGTATTGAAAAACACCTTCGGGCAAACCAGCTTCTATAAAGGCCTCAGCAAAACGTTCTGCTACTAAAGGCGTTTGTGCTGAGTGTTTTAATAGTATCGTATTACCCGCTAATAATGCAGGTACTATGGTGTTTATTGCAATAAGGCATGGGTAGTTCCATGCTGGAACAACAAATACAGTTCCTAAAGGTTCTCTTTTTATAAATCTATCAAAGCCTTGAACCTTATCAACATGCACGTCAGAAAGAGCATTTTCTGCAAGATCAAGCATTCCCTTTGCTCTACTTATTGTTCCGTCAACTTCAAAGGGAGAATAGATGATTGGCCTTCCCATTTGCCAACTAAGTTCTTTACTGATTTCTGTCTTGTTGCCTTCAAATGCCTTGATAAATTTTTCGATATAAATCTTTCGCTCCTTGAGAGAAATGCCACTCCATATTTTTTGAGCTCTTTTTGCTTTAACCAAAGCGTTTTCAACATCAGTACTACCATGTAACTGACATTCTTTATATACCTTGTTATCAACTGGTGAGATAATCTTGAAAGTCTTCATTTGTTTTATTTTTATAATTGAACTCGTCTTGAGTTATTCTTTTACCTGCGAATTTCGCTCCCGAAGCCTCGGGGTCGCACCCTAATTTCGCCAATTTTTGGTTCCGTAGCGATGCTATGGAACCAAAAAATGACATCATTATGGCACGAAAGCCTTCATTCTCGGTTCCAAACAATAACTCAAGACGAGTTCATTATGAGGGTACACTCATCACAAAGACATTTTTACATAGAAGTAAATTAAAACATATGTTATTAAATGGCTTCTATATATTTACAAATCTATGTATATAAAAAATTAAACATTAAAGGTTTTTTATCATATATATATGATATTTAAACTTATTAATTATGATTTATTTCTTGCTTTATTTCTCTTACCGTTGATTCATTACAAATTTATTATTTAATTTTTAAAATGAAACCTTAACAGATCCTGCTAAATGTCGGCCCAATCCATCAACTCCCGATCCATGCATCCTATATGCTTCATTAAACAAATTATTAAAAGCTAGTTTAAAGCTAAGCATTTTCCATTGATAGCCTGCTTTTAAATTAATTGCTGACCAGGCGGGTGTACCTCCATCTTGAATTCGATGATCATCTATATCTCCACCGGAGAGTCGGTCTTGCTTGCCAGCAGTTAAAGCCTGTAAAATGACATGGTACAACTTTTTCTTATAGCGTAGTGATAATCCTCCAAATAATGGTGGTATTCGCCTAAAGGGTTCATCTTTTGTAACGTTTTGACCATGGGTATAGGTCAAATTACCGAGAATTGAAAAATCAGTAGCTATTTTTGCCTCAAAATTGGTTTCTATTCCTGTTACATACGCCTTGCCAACATTAGCTTTGGCAAATATCCGGCTTCCGTCAATAAGTTCATCGCCATTAAAACTTGAAGGAACACGACTAATCAAATCATTGATTCGGGTATAAAAACCTGCAATATTAAAGCTGATAGTGTTTGATGTAAGTTTATAGCCCAATTCGTAATTTATTGATTTTTCTGGTTTTAAATTTGTCGAAGGAACTTCAACCCCAAAATCGAAATCGCCCAGTGAACTGATATCGTTGATATTTGGCGCCCTAAATCCACTATTTACAGCGACATATACATTGCTTTTATTAAAATTATAATTAATACTACCATTGCCAATCAGCGATGAGGTGGCTAAACTCAAATCTCCAAATTGATTGTCTTCTGCAGAATTTGAAGTATAATTATACCGCCATCCTAATTGAAATGTCCATTTTTTATGGGTATATAAATTAGAATTATAAAAGGCAATAAAAAATGAACTCGACCCATCAGGATACAAACCGCGCGAAAAAACCTCTTGTTCTTCTGTTTCTACATTGATCAACTTTCTAGAACTCCCAATTTTATCAGAATAAAGATCACTACCAAAGACAGATTCAACCTCTTTGAAAAGCGACATATCTAGACTTGTATTCAAACTCACAGTTGAAACATCATCTCGCTCATTTTTATTAATAAGTGACTCGTTTTTTCTAGTATCTCGTATTTCATTAGATTGCTGGAAAGAAGCGGTCATTTTCAAATTCTTAAGAGGTGAATCAACCCATTTCTGTTCAAACCGAGCATAAGCTAATTGCCGCTGTTGTAAAGTAAAATTGTAATATTTAAAACCTCTTTGGGCTACCTGATCATAACGAGGAACGTCATCCTGCCGCATTCTCTGGTAGTTTATAATGAGTTGTTGCTTGTCTGAAATTTTCCAGATGCCTTTAAAAAAAATATTATTTTCGGTATACCCTGAAGGGCGTTCGAATGCTAGATTTCCTCCAGCATATAGGTCACCGAAGTCACGAATACTTCCGTTGAGGACATATGCAAATTTTCCTAAATTACCTCCCAAGCTCAAATTAACTGTCTTTTCCATTTCCTTACTCATAAACTGCATGCCTAAACTTCCATATATATTTTTGTTTTTTTCAAAGGATGGTGAAATCGTATTTATATTAATAGTACCTCCTATTGCGTCAGAACCGTAAAGTGTAGAACCTGCTCCTCTGAGCACCTCAACGGCATTGACAGAAAAAGGCGAAATTGTATTAAAGTATTGATTGGGACCAAAACGAAATGTGCTATTACTTAAGCGAATGCCATCAACTAATAACAAGGTGTAATTTCCAGTAAGTCCTCTTATAAATGGTGACCCTCCACCATGATTGGTCTTTTGTACCCATACTCCAGCCGTTGATATCATAGCTTCTGCCATAGACCTTGAAACATTCTCTTGTATATTTTTCTCAGAAAGATAAGAAATGGATGCCTGCTGTAAACCAATAGGCTTACTATTTTTAGTTACACTTACTTGTATTGCATTGAGCATAATAGCCGATTGCTCTAAATAGATGACCATTGCTGATTTTTGAGTGTCAGCAATAAAATGAACACTTAGATAGCCCAAATGTGAAATTAAAAGTGTGTCTCCTCTTTTTACATTTATTTCAAAATGCCCATTCACATCAGTTAAACTACCCATATCAGTATTCTTGATACTAATACTAACTGCTGAGATAGCTTTTTTTGTACTTTTATCTAGGACGGTCCCTTCCAGGCTTTGGGCTTGTGCAACTGAAATTGCTAAAACAAAAAACAATAACAGACTAATACTGCGCATGAGTGATAATTTCAAATTACTAAATAGTAAATGTATTCTTTTTGGGTCTTGATCGACATTTTAGATGTAAATCAATAGTCTCTTGATATTTGTTCAGTAAAAAAAAGTAATGCTTTAAAATTTGTAAAATAAGGCTGTTATTTTCTTTAAATTTATTGAACTCATCTTGAGTTCATTTGTAGACATCCCTGAATTTTCTAAAATCTCATTCTTTAACCCAAGCTTCAAAAAACGAAACATGTTTTATAGATTTTTTATCTTCTTTTAAAAAATAGGAATAGGTTACATGTATTTTACCGTCATCGGCTTGAATAACCGAAGGGTAATGAAAACTTTCACCTGTAGTGTTTTCTAAATGATTTTTCCATTTCCAAGTGACACCTTCATCATCAGAAATGGCCGCCGCTAAACTGTACCTTCCATCTTCAACATCATTATAAATTAAAAGCCAGTTTCCACTATTTAGCCTTAGCACCTCTATACTTGCACCAGGGTTGGGTAAGTCTGAGTCTGTAGCAAAGCTCCAAGATTTGCCTTCATCAGTAGATGTGGATATCATTACTCTACCTGGAGCATCTCCACTATCTCGCATAAAAGCAACGATTGTTCCATCATTTTTTCGAATAAAACTAGGTTGAATATTTCCTTTTCCGACCATCGGCAAGCTACAATGCCAATTAATACCATCATCATTTGAAATCGCCGTAATAGAAATATTAAATCCATCAGAATACAACGGTAGCAAAATTTTACCATTTTCAAGAATCAACGGATGAATTCTTGTCATCCACCCTGTTTCTCGTTTCTTTTTGTCTTTGGAGGCTTTAATAATCATTTTTTCATATTCAGGAGCATATTCCGCCCATGCCATTTCTATCCCTGGATTTTCTTTGAATTTAGCGGCTATTTCTTTTGCAAAGAAATCGTCTGGTTTAAGTAAAATATTGTCCTGCCAATTCCAATTTGGGGCTCCCACCTTTTTGTAATCCAATGAAGTACGAAACTTTAAGATAGATGTTTCCCATTGATTCGCTTGAACTACAATCCATACCAAAAAGAGTTTGTTTTTTCTATTCAAAAACAATACAGGGTTGCAGTCTGGATGTCTAGGTGTATCTGCCATTAAAAAAGGTTTGCTCCATTTAATTTTACCTTTTTTTAATCTTGCACCCATAATACCAACATCATTTGCATTCCGCTCACCACTGCCTTGAAACCAGCACGAAAGTAAATCTCCATTTGGTAATGCTACAATACTACTTCCGTGAACATGTTCTTTTTGTAAGGGGAAAATTAATTTACCATCTATTTGTGCATGCGTACAGTCAACATAAAATAATAGTATAAGAATCAAAATACTTTTAAGAAAAATGTTCATAAAGTTTATATATTGAACTGGTTTAAACTTTTTGTTTGGAACCGAAAATATCAGCTTTTGTGTCCAGATGAAGTCAGTTTTTAGCAGCATAGCAGGCTACGGTGGTCAAAAATGACGAAATATGGGTGCAAAATGTGGTATTTGCAGGTAAAAGAGAAAGTTTAAACCAGTTCATTTATTCTATTCAAAGATGCTTAAAAATATAAAAGTAAATTCCATATATTTTAGCCAAAACACATTGTTTTTTAACCTATTGTTAAAATAAATAATAATAAATTTGTTTTCTTAATATGCTGGAATAACTTAAATATAATTATCGTTTATTTTCCTACATATTGATAAAAGTTTAATAAAAACATCTTTCAATTATGAATTTAAAGCATCTTTCAATTTTTATTATCACAATTCTTTTGTTTAATGGTTGCAAACCCGTACAAAAGATTGCAATTTTACAAGTACCAGGTAAAGACGAATTTTGCAAAGTGGATGTTGGTGGTGTTTCCATTTTACCTAGTGGTCGCTATGCAACACCGGTTGGCGAATCTATTCGAATTACAAATGATCCTTACGGGATGGCAATTTCCCCAGATGGAAAAACAGCGGTCACCCTGCATGGCGGACCATTTAATATTATCAATATCAGCACCTTAGATACTGTGCGCATTCCCAGTTCTGATGGTAAAATTGTCTCGCCAATGCACGATGGCTCTTTTTTAGGAGTCACTTTTTCTGATGATTCTAACAAAGTATATTTAAGTGGCGGTGACGGCGGTGCAGTTATTGTTTATGATGTTAATAATCTAAAAAAAATAGATTCAATTAGTCTTAACGGAATAGTAAACGGAATAGATTATCAAGATAGCTTTACGTCAGACCTTATGTTCAACAAGGCTAATAATGAGTTATTAGTGTTAGATAGGGCTAATTTTAGAATGGTAAGAATTGATTTGTCTTCCAAAAAACTTACTGCTTCTATAAAAGTTGGCCGCCAACCTTTTGGTATTGCTTTAAGTCCTGACAACAAACAAGTCTTTGTGGCAAATGTAGGTATGTACTCTTACCCGACTGTTAAAGGGGCTACCCCTGAAAATGTTGATGACCTACGAATACCTCACCAACCCTATGGGCATAACACTCCTGAATCTATACATGGCACATTGCTAAATGGAAAGCAAATTCCTGGGCTCGGCAGTCCACTACACCCTGACGCCATGAGTGTATTCACCATTGATCTTACTAAGAATAAGGTAATCAGTAAATTTAAAACTGGTTATCAGATAGGACAAACCGTAGAAGATGCTGAAGTAGTTGGTGGTGCTAGTCCGAATTCTATAGCTGTAGGAAAACAGTTTGCATATGTTACCAATGCATCTAATGATAATGTGTCAATTATCGATTATACAAGCCAAGAAATAGTAGGTCATATTCCCATTCAAATTGATCCTCGTATTGATAAACTTCGTGGTTCATTGCCTTTTGGGATAACGATGAGTAAAGATGAAAAAACATTATACGTTGCACTTTTAGGTTTTAATGCGGTTGCCGTTCTTGATATACCCACTAAAACAACAAAAGGATTAATTCCTACAGGATGGGGTCCCACAAGAGTAGAATTATCAAAAGATGAAAAAGAATTATACATAGTCAGTATCAGAGGATTGGGTGCTGGTCCTAATGGAGGTCGTAATTATCCAAAATCGAGAGAAACTTATGTTGGCACTATTCAGCTAGGAGGTTTTCAAAAAGTACCAGTACCTTCAGCAGACAAATTAGCTGAATACACAAAAACAGCCATTGATAATACTTTTAGAGAAACAATCATTGAAGATAATGGGAAAAATCCTCTACCGCCATTACCTGGTTTACGTCAAAGTCCTATAAAACACATTGTTTATATCACCAAAGAAAATAGAACCTATGATGAAATATTTGGGCAGTTAAAAGGTGGAAAAGGAGACAGTACACTTGCGAGATATGGTATCAATAACACATATACATTACCAGACTCTCTTAAAGCAAAATTTCCAAATCTTCGAATTTCCCCTAACCATATAAAAGCAGCCAAACAATTTGCTTTTTCAGACAACTTTTATTGTGATAGTGACGCATCTATACATGGTCACCATTGGTTGGTAGGTGTAATACCTAATGAGTGGGTTGAATCTAATGCAAATGCCAACAAAACCGTAAAACTATTTTCAAAAGCTCCTGGACGAAGATTTCCAAAAACCATAGGTAGTGTAGACCCTGAAGATTATGCCGAAATTGGCGGACTTTGGGAAGCTATGGAAAGATCTGGTGTTGAGTTTTATAATTTCGGGCAAGCTAACGAAAGTGGTCATGAAAGAGAAGATTGGTATGATACCAATACTGGAGCTGCACATGCAGTAATGATACCGATGCAAAATGCGCTTTTCAAACGAACTAGTCATAATTATGCTGGGTATAATATGAATATTCCTGACCAATACAGAATGGATCAGTTTGAACTAGAATTTACAGAAAAATGGATTGATGGAAAAGAGGAAATGCCTCCATTTGTAACTATGATGATTCCTAATGATCACGGTGCAGGATTAAGACCTGAAGATGGCTATCCTTACAGACAATCATATATGGTTGATAATGACTTGGCAGTTGGGCGTGTGCTACATTTTTTGTCAAGAACAAAATATTGGAAAGATATGTTGGTAATCATTACAGAAGATGATCCACAAGGTGGTGTAGATCATGTAGATGCACATCGTTCTATTTTAATGATGGCAGGTCCGTATGTAAAAAAAGGTTTTGTTTCACATACACATGCCAATTTTGGAGCCATTTTAAAAACAATTTACAATATTTTAAATGTTCCTTATGTAAATCACTTTGATATAACTGCATCATTACTACAGGACTTTTTTACAGATATACCTGATTATACACCATATACTTTAGAACGCCATGACGGTAGAATTTATGATGCTGAACTATCTATGAGAAAATACCATAAAACAATTGACTGGCGTAAAATAGAACAAGGTCCAGTAATGGATGATGTGGAAGATGCAAAAAAAGATCACACTAAAAATAATGCTAGTAATTAATATTTGTTGTCGATAATTCTTCGTGATTATAGTTTCAAAAAGCATTACTCATATTTTGATATAACCAAAATACTAATTATCGAACTGTATTTTCTAATACGATTATTGACGGGCCATTTGACCATTTTTTACCTAACCCCGTTGTGTCACCTTTGGCAATAAAGTAAACAAAAGAGCCAAGAACAATATCAATATCACCATCGGCATCCATATCTTCGGCATCCATTACGATCCATCTACCCTCGGTTGATTGAGGAAAGGAATAGTCAACAAATTCCAATCCCCCTTTGTTTTCTAGATAGACAAAACTTTCTTCTGGATACTCAATATAATCTGGAAAAAAAGAAATAGCGGCAATGTCTAAATCACCATCAAGATCAAAATCTCTTGGCATTGCTTTGTAAGCACCATTTAAGGGGTAAAAATAAGATTGGGAGAAATTTAACTTTCCATCATTTATAAATATATATATCCCGTGATATTTTTTTAAGTGTGGGGTTTTATCGGCATTATCTCCGCACACATATACAATGTCATCAAAACCATCATTATTAAAATCTGCAAGTTCAATATATTGAGATCCGTTAAGTGGTGAAAACGTCAGTAAACGTTTTTCCTTAAATATCCCGTTACCATTATTTTCGTACAAAAATATACCCTCATCTCCCTGAGCCATTAATGCTATAACATCATTAAAGCCATCCTTATTGATATCCTTTATAACAGCAGTAATTGCACCCGATTTTACTCGCAAGATATTTTTTGAGTATTTACCTCCTCCGTTATTTTCATACCAAGTTAAATTTCCAGTGTGATTTCCAAACTCACAAGCAACAACATCTTCCATTCCATCATTATTTAAATCTCCATAGGTCATAGACACGGGCCTTTGCAGGCTAGGTATGCCATTATTTTGTGTATTACTAAGTTCTCTTGATTTTTTTATTTGTAATATTTCTAGTCTTCCTTCTGCTTTTTCATTCGGAAATATATTTTTGCCAATAGTTGTTAAATATACTTTACTATGTTTTTCATAATAATGAATTGCCGTTGCATTTAATCCTATTTTATAATCTTTTTTAAGATCAGCATTTAGAAAAGTTAAACTATTACGATTGGGTTTTAAATCACTATACACAACCCCCCGGTTATCTGGAAGAATTTTAACCATCGCAGTATATGGAGGAGAGCTAGAATAGCTAGTCTCTTTATACTTAAAATGCTTTAAACCCGTCTTAATTTTTTTACTACGTGTAGGAGGTAAAATTGTGTCTGGTGATTTTTTTGTATAATAATCTACTATTTTGTTCCAGTCTTCTTTCGCCAAAATAGGTTGCTCAGGGTAAATGTTTGCCTTTTTTATAATTGTAGAATCTTGATTAAATAGGCTCTTTGGCTGGTGCTGTTCAGGGTAAATTCCTAAACGATAACCCATAGCTGGAAGCACATCATTTTTCCAACTAGATTTTGACAATAACTCGGGTTTCACAAAAGCATGACATTTGCTGCAGTGAACCATCGCTAATTCACTTCCTGAAAGATTAGAAACAGATATCTCTATATGTTCTGTTTTTTTTTCTTTACTCTTTTCAGTACATGAAATAAAGCAAAAAACGGCTATAACTATTGAAATTAAAGATCTCATTAT
>CAYRZY010000087.1:0-11627 GCA_964428855.1 uncultured Flavobacteriaceae bacterium | reverse complement strand
AAGCGTGAAGTTCCTCGTTTTTACAAACTGTTAGAGGCTGTAAATTTCGATGAGAAAAATTTAGAAATGATTACTGTAAACAGAAGTAAAAAAACATCTGACAATCTTCAAGAAGGCTTAGATATTCTTAGAGTACCAACGCTAATACTCTATAAAAAGGACAAAGAAATAGGTAGATATGTAGAATATGCAAGAGAAACGTTGGAGAAAGATATCTTAAAAATTTTGAAAGAAGAACCCTACAAACATTCTTACGATAACAATTAATTTTTCAATTTTAAATACTAAAACTAATGGGAATCTGTTTAGTATTTTATATTCTATTTTAATACACTAAATTTGTAATCAAATTAAGAACTCTAAATGATACCAAAAGATCCTTTAATTATTGCTATTGACTTTGACGGAACCATTGTAGAAGATGCATACCCGAAAGTTGGCTCTTCTAGAATTTTTGCTTTTGAAACCATGAAAGAATTGCAAAAAGAAGGTCATCGGTTAATACTTTGGACCTACAGGCATGGTGAGAAATTACAAGAAGCTGTAGATTTTTGTAAAAAAAATGGACTCGAATTTTATGCCGTAAATAACAGCTATCCTGAAGAGGATTTTATTGGAAAAACCAGCCGTAAAATAAATGCAGATCTTTTTATTGACGATAGAAATATTGGCGGCATACTAGGTTGGGGTGAAGTTTATAAACTTATAAAAGACAACCCGAAGGCTACAGTACCTAAAAAGAAAAGCTTTTGGAAGTTTTAATAACCATTCTATTTTTTTAAATGATTAAAATAAAAAGCAGAGAAGAAATTGAACTAATGCGTGAAAGTGCATTGATTGTTTCGAAAACACTTGGCATATTAGCCAAAGAAGTTAAGCCAGGAGTTACTACATTACAGTTAGACAAATTAGCCGAAGAATTTATAAGAGACCAAGGTGCTATACCTGGTTTTTTAGGTTTGTATGATTTTCCGAATACTTTATGTATGAGTCCGAATGCACAAGTTGTACACGGCATCCCTAATGATAAACCCTTAGAAAGCGGTGAAATTATTTCGATTGATTGTGGAGCTTTAAAAAACGGATTCTATGGTGACCATGCTTATACTTTTGAGGTGGGTGAAGTTAGTCCAGAAATAAAAAAACTCTTAAAAGTTACCAAAGAAAGTTTATATGTTGGTATCAGAGAATTTAGAGCTGGTAACCGTGTTGGCGATGTTGGGTTTGCCATTCAAAATTACTGCGAAAGTTTTGGTTATGGTGTGGTTCGTGAATTGGTCGGACATGGTTTAGGAAGAAAAATGCACGAAGATCCTGAAATGCCAAATTATGGAAAACGTGGTAGAGGTAAGAAATTTAAAGAAGGAATGGTGGTTGCAATTGAACCGATGATTAACATGGGGACGCATAAAATCAAACAACTAAAAGATGGTTGGACAATTTTAACCGCTGACGGTCAGCCTTCTGCCCATTTTGAACATGATGTAGCCATTGTTAACGGAAAACCAGAACTACTTTCTACATTTAAATATGTCTATGATGCCTTAGGAATTGAGAGTGATGAAGAGGATGAGTTTAGACAATAGACACGAATTTCACGAATTATCACTAATGGGCTACAAAAATAAAATTGTAACTTGTATTCTAAACACGAATTTTACTAATTTTCACGAAATATTATATGGGAGAATTAATATATAAAAATGAATCTTATCAGATAATTGGAGCCTGTATGGAAGTTCATAAAGAACTTGGCAAAGGATTCAGTGAAATTATTTATGGAGACTCTTTAGAAATTGAATTTAAGAAAAATAACATTACTTATTCTAGAGAAAAACGATTCAGTATTAAGTACAAGGGTGAAACTTTACCCCATTACTATATCGCCGATTTTATAATTGATAACAAAATAATTCTAGAAATAAAAGCTATTGAAAGTTTGACCAGTAGCCACCTTAAACAAACGCTAAATTATTTAGCTGCCGCTAAAATAAAACTTGGATTACTTGTCAATTTTGGTGAAGATAGTTTAACATATAAAAGAGTTGTATTATAAAAACAATCTGTGAAAATTAGTGAAATTCGTGTCCATTTTTAAATACATACTAAACACCATCCCAAGACCCATCTTAATTAAATTAAGTTATTGGGTACGTCCATTATTTGCTTTATTCCTTAAAGGATCAAAATATACTGACCCGATTGACGGTAAAAGCTTTCGTAAGTTTTTACCTTATGGATACGGCACACAACGTCCAAATGTACTTTCACCAAGTACATTGTCTTTAGAACGACATCGATTATTATGGTTGTATCTGCAACAAGAAACTGATTTTTTTAAACCCGCCCCGAAGTCTCGGGATGTTTCAAGTTCTCAAAAGAAAGATTCTGAAACAAGTTCAGAATTGAAAAAAGTACTACACATGGCACCAGAGCAGTGCTTTGTAAAGCGTTTTAAAAAACTAAAACATCTTGATATTATTACTGCCGATCTCTACTCGCCTATTGTTGATGTTAAAGCAGATATACTTGATTTACCCTTTGACGATAACAGTTTTGATATTATTTTCTGTAATCATGTATTAGAACATATTGAAGATGATAAAAAAGCGATGCAAGAACTCTACAGAGTTTTAAAAGTTGGTGGCTTTGGTATCTTTCAAATTCCGCAAGATTATTCAAGAGTAACCACCTATGAAAATTTTAGCATTACTTCGCCAGAAGAACGTGCCAAACATTTTGGTCAATACGACCATGTTCGGGTTTATGGTAGTGATTACTTTGATAGATTAAGAGCTGTTGGGTTTAAAGTAGATGAAGTAAATTATGCTGAAAAACTCTCTGAAACTGAAATGGATAGATACCGTTTAATGAAAGGTGAAATTTTACCTGTGTGT
This sequence comes from uncultured Flavobacteriaceae bacterium, assembly GCA_964428855.1. Taxonomy (GTDB): domain Bacteria; phylum Bacteroidota; class Bacteroidia; order Flavobacteriales; family Flavobacteriaceae; genus Aureibaculum. The sequence continues at coordinate 8,730 of CAYRZY010000087.1, read as the reverse complement.
TATAAACCTACCCCGAAGTCTCGGGATGTTTTCAGGGTATAAGATCTTAATACTTTTAATATTAATCAACAAATGTTTCTTTAATTACTAATTTCACGCCTTTAATTTCAGAATTTTTCATTTTTCCAAGTACTTTGATTATTCGTTGCTTATCAACTGTTCTTATTTGATCAATAACAACCCTCCCAACTTTGCCATTATATTTTATTTTAATTCGAGTAGGATAATTTTTAGAACTTGTAGTCATAGGTGCTATTACAATGGTTCTTAAAGGTCTGTTCATTTCATTTGGTGAAATAACAATACAAGGTCTTGTTTTTTTTATTTCACTTCCAATGGTTGGGTCTAGATTAACTAAAACTATATCATATTGTTTTAATTCCATTCTTCAAGTGTTTCATCATCAAAAACATCATTAAACAACAACCGGTCGTCTCCACTATCATTCATTTCTTCAAAGGATTTTTCCCAACCTATACGAGGGCTTGACAAAGGCTGAATTATTATTTTCCCTTTTTCAAGTATTAAATCTACTTTATCTTTGATATTGTACTTCTCTAAAATGGTCTTACTAAATCGTATTCCTTTAGAATTTCCTATTTTTATAACTGAAACTTCCATAAGTTGTGTTTTGTACTCACAAAGTTATTACATTTTATTGATTTTACCAAATTTCAAGATGAACATCTAGTTTGTTTAAAGTCTAAAGATTTCTTATAAAATTCAAATTATTTCAAATAAATCACAACTCTTTCAAATCATCAGCTATTATCCAGCCAATTTTACCGTCAGCTATTTTAATTTTTTTCCAATTATCAAGGCTTTCTAATATATTGACTTTAGTGCCTTCGTGCAGTTCAAAACTCACTTCGCTTGCCATAGTTGGTGCGGTTTTTACTTCTGTTTTTTGGATAAACACAATAGCTTCTTTGTTTGACTTTACATACTTGTAATTTTGATAGGTAATGGCAATGGTTAACAACGCTAATATTGCACTTACAAAACTTGTCATAAAATACAAACGCTTATGACTTGAGCTATATGAAAAATGAAAGAGCAAGAACAATACAGCAAACAAAAAGGACAAACCAATAGCTAACCAAGCCCAAGTATTATACGTCAATTTTAAAATAAAACCTTGATTGAATTTTTGAAAAACTGTTTTGGGTAAAGGTTCAATATTGTCTAAAGTCATTCGTTTTGCAAAAGCTAAATTAAATTGTGCATCACTATGACTAGGGCTTTGTAATAATACTTTTTCATAATAATAAATTGCAGGTGCAATTTTATTCATTTTATAATAGGTATTCGCCATATTATACCATAAATCATCAGAAGATAGTTTGTGTTTTTCTATCTCTTGATAAGCCGTTAATGCCTCACTATATTTTTCACTCTGATACAGTTTATTAGCCTTGGCAAATAAACTATCAACCTGTGCCAACAAACCGTTAGAAAAAATTATGAGTGCTATTACTATTATTTTTTTCATATTTACTAGATTCCTGCCTACGCAGGAATGACATTGAGTTTGTTTTTATAACTGTTTATCAATTTTAGCAATGACCATTCTTGCTGTTTCATATTCTTTTTGCATCATTACATTGCTAGAAGGTGTATAACGGGCATAATCACAATCGTCTAACACTTTTACAAACTCATCAATAGAATCGCTATCAACCAATCGTTTTTGCAACAATTCACTTATTCTTTCTTTGCTAATATCAGTAGTTTCGACATGTAACTGAGCTTTTAGATAATTATGCAATGCTTTTTCTAAAGCAATATAAAATTCTTCTTTTTTACCAATTTGTTTTTTGGCTTCTGATAAATATTTTTTTGCCAATTTATCAGCTTTTCTACGTTTCCCTCCCGCAACATCACTATCTCTTTCTCTTTTCTTTTTCCCAATAAAAATCCCAAAAGGAATGGCTAATAATGGCAATACAAGTAAAGCATAAAATAATGATGATTTGTAAAAATCTTTGTTGTTTCCTATAGGTTTTAAACTGGCATTGGTACTTATGAATCTAATATCTTTAGCATTGTCTAAAACATCCCTTTTAACTACTGAATTTACATCATCAGCTCCTGAGGGAATCTTACCTTGCGGAACATCAATAATAATTTCATTAGACCTAATTGTTTTGTAGGCTTTCTCTTTTAAACTAAAATAAGAAAAAGTTACTGGTGGTATTTTATATTTTCCTCTAAACTGTGGTACAATGGTATAAACATCAGACGTGTTTCCTGAAAATCCGCTTATTGTTGTTTTAACTTTTTCTTTGTGTTCAGGCTCGTATTTTTCTAATCCGTTTGGAGTTTCAAATTCAGGCAACTCTATCATTTTTAAATTCCCATTTCCTACAACCTCAACATTAATTTGAGCCGCTTCATTGGCTTTTAATTTCGTTTTATTGGTAGTGATTTTAAAATCAAAATCACCTACAGCTCCAGAAAAATTATCGGGTTTATTATTTAAGGGTAAGGGTTTAACCTCGATTGTTCTATTACCTGTTGATGCTGTATATGATATACTTCTAGTTATTAACCGTCCTACTATATTTCTTCTACCTGTAGGTACTGCTGCTCCTATTCCCATTTCTAGAGGAGTTATAGTAAGTTTTCCTGATTTTTGTGGTGTTAGAATTACCTTTTTAACAATAGCATAACGATGGTGTTTTCCTTGAAAACTCCCGTCTTTAGGTAATGCTTTTCTTACAGAAACTTCTTGATGTAAAAAACCATTATATATAGGCTCTTTTGAGGGTTGAAAGTTTCGAACTTCTACTTTGGTAACATCCACAAAAACCTTGTAAATAACCGAAATCGTTTCACCTACATAAGGATTAGGATTAGAAACCTCAGCAATTAAATGAATGTTTTGTGAGGCTATATATTGAGGGTCATTGGGGTCTTTCGGTATTTCTATAGCTTTGGTTACCGTAATCTTAACAGGGTTTGTTTTTAACGTAAACCCTTCATATTCCATACTTGCCGAAGAGATTGTTAGCGTGCCTTTTCTTTTAGGTTGAATGATAAAAGTATAGGTCATTTTAAAAAACTTCTGACCATTAAAATTTGCGGAACTTACGGCTGGCATTGGCCCTGCCAATACTTTAAAACCTTCAAAACTTGGTGGTGTAAAATTATCACCACCTTGTTTATCAATGGTAAAAGAAACTTGTAAACGTTCATTTAAACCCATTCTAGTTTTACTCACTGAGGTTTTAAACGATACATCTTGAGCCAATAAAGGCTGACTCACGAGTAATAGTAACAATATTATTTTAATGTTTTTAAACATTCCTTTTTTTTAATCTCTTATTTTATTAACCAATATAAAACAGCCTTCAGTATTCCCTCCCTCCCGATACTTCGGGATGGGGAGATGCCAAAGGCAGAGGGATCTACCAATCCTTTTCCTGTTTTACTTTTTTGCCTTGTGCTTTTTTAGCATTTATTTTCTTTCTGGTTTTATCTTCTTCTTTATTCATCGCTTCTAGCAATTGTTTTACTTGTTGCGGTGTCATTTGACCAGGCTTAGGTTTCGGTGGCTGATTGTCTTTGTTCTTGTCACCTTTATCATCATTTTTATCCTTATTCTGATCTTTGTCTTTATTGTCGTCTTTTTTATTTTTATCCTTGTCTTTGTCCTTTTCTTTATCGTCTTTCTTCTTATCCTTATTCTCTTTATCCTTGTCTTCGTTTTTATCGTTTTTCTTTTTGTCCTTATCTTTTTTATCTTTGTTATCCTCTTTTTGATTTTCTTCCTTCTTCAATAATTTTTGAGCTAAGGCTAAGTTGTAACGTGTTTCATCATCTTTAGAACTATTTCGCAATGCATTTTTATAAGCTTTAATTGCTTCGGCATATTTTTTCTCCTTCATCATAATATTGCCAATATTATGAAAAGATTCTGCTTTAGTCAACTTATTTTCAGTTGTTTTTGAAACCAAATCGTACATTGGTAAAGCCTCTTTATGTCTATTTTGCTGATAAATAGCATTTCCTAAATTATAATTGGCTTTTTCATAATCAGGATTTTTCTCTATTGCTTTTTTATAAGTAGCTTCAGCTTCAGCATAATTTTGTTGATTGTACAAATCGTTTCCTGAGCGGATAAGTTGCTTCTCATCAAGCTCTACTTTCGGAGTTTTGTCTTTATCCTTCGTTTGAGAAAAGCCTATCAATGTAACTAACAAAAATAGGATGGCTAAAATCTTCTTCATATTATTTTCCTTTTTGTTCATTAAACAAGTTTAATTTTTGAATCCATTTTGTTTTTTTATTAAACATCACTGCATCCAATAGTAAAAATAAAATTCCAAGACCAATAAACCATTGAAATTGATCTTTGAAATCGGCAAATTGTTTGGTTTCAAATTCTTTTTTATCTGCATTAAGCAGTAAATCATTTATATAATCAACTGCTTTGGTTGTACTGTTTCCGTTGATATATTTACCATTGCCGTCTGCTGCAATTCCTTGTAAGGTTTTATCATTTAATTGTGTAACCACCACTTCGCCTTCTCTATCTTTTTTATAACCAACAAGTTGACCCTTATGTTTGATGGGTATCGGACTCCCTTTTGCAGTACCAATACCTACAGTATATATTTTAATCCCTTCTTTTGCTGCCTCGTTTGCAATATAACTTACATTTTCTTGATGGTCTTCACCGTCAGAAATTATAAATAAATACCTATTGGTTTGATCTTCATCATCATAATAACTCTTTGCCAATTTCAAAGCTTCATTTATAGCTGTACCTTGTGAAGACACCATATCTGGACTTGCATTTTGCAAAAACATTTTCGCGGCAGCATGATCAGTTGTAATGGGTAATAACGGATACGCATTACCCGCATAAATGATAATACCCACTCTATCACCGCCTAACTTGTCAATAATTTTTGACGTAATCTGCTTTGCTTTCTCTAAACGATTCGGAGCAATATCTTCTGCCAACATACTTTTAGAAACATCTAAGGCAAAAACAACATCAACACCATCTTTCTTAATGGTTTTTAGTTTTGTTCCCATTTTGGGATTCACCAATGCAATGATTAAAAAGGACAAAGCCAAGCCTACCATTACCGTTTTAAAAAACGCCTTAAAAGGTGAAGATTCAGGACTTAATTTTTCTAATAAACTATGATCAGCAAACAACTTCTGCTTTCTTTTTTTCCATAAGGACACTAAGAAATACGCAAGAAAAAGTATCGCAACAACTGCGAAATAATAAAAATATGTCTTTTCTTCTAATTGATACATTTTGTAATTGCTTTTTATTTAACCACAAAGCACACTAAGTTTTTACTTATCTTAATATAGGTAATCACAAAGGGCACAAAGTTATAATGAACCGTTTATTACTCTTCTAATTCCGTTTTTAATTAATGACACATTAAAGTTAATTAGCATTCCTAACTTACAATCAGATAATTTTAGATATGTTAATATTTGAGCTAAATGAACATCGTTTAAGCTTTCAACTGACTTAATTTCAATTATAAATTTATTCTCTATCATCAAATCAATTCTGTATCCTATTTCTAATCTAACTTCTTCATATATTAGTGGTAAAGGTTTTTGTTTAATAACCTTTAGACCTCTCTTTTTTAATTCATAGAACAAACATTCTTCGTAAGCACTTTCAAGCAAACCAGGACCTAATTTCTTATGTACTTTTAATGCACAATCAAAGACTACTTTTGCTATTTCATTTTCAGTTTTCATTTTTTCTAGTGTTCTTTGTGCTTTCTTTGTGATCTTAGTGGTTAAAACTATACAAAACTTCTAAATATTGTAAATTTTAATAACATTTCTAATACGATAAAGAACCCAGCTAAAAGTACAAATAGCCTGTACTTTTCTTGATAATTATAGTATTTATACTCTTCTATTTCTGTTTTCTCTAGTTTATTAATCTCATCATAAATCGATGCTAATTTTTCATTATCGGTTGCTCTAAAGTACTTTCCGTCAGTTGTTTTGGCAATAAATTGCAATAATTTTTCGTCAATTTCAACAGGTAGTACTTTATATACTAGTCGTCCACTAAAATCTATTTCAACAGGAAATTCTGCCATTCCGTTTGTACCGATACCCACAGTGTATACTTTAATACCTAACTCTTTCGCAAGTTCAGCAGCAATTTTAGGGTCTACAAATCCTGAATTATTTACACCATCAGACAATAAAATAATCACCTTGCTCTTGGCTTTACTGTCTTTTATTCGATTGATAGCAGAACCCAATCCCATGCCAATGGCAGTACCACCATCTATATCTCCCCATTTTAATCGTTTAATGGTATTGATAACAATTCTTTTATCGCTCGTCAACGGAGTCTGCGTATAGCTTTCACCAGAATAAACTATAATACCTATTCTATCATTAGGTCTTTGGGTAACAAAATAAGTAGCTACATCTTTCAAAGCCTCTAAACGATTTGGTTTGAGGTCTTTTGCCAACATACTCGACGAAACATCAATAGCCATGACAATATCTATACCGCTAGTTGTTTTTACTTTCTTATTTACTTCTACATTTCTTGGTCTAGCCAGTGCTATAATTAATGACGTTAACGCCAATAAACGCAATACATTTAAGATTGGTTTTAGTTTTGCTAACATTGACTGTTCTACAAAACCTTTGGTATTTGAAATTTTGAAGGTTGCCGTATCTTTTTTATGAATAAAAAAATACCAAATTGCTAATAACGGAACTAGCACTAGCAACCACAAAAACTCAGGATTTGTCAACTCAAAGTTATTCCACATCTTCTGTATCTATTTTTAATGAGTTTTGTTGTACTTTCTTTTTAATATTTTTGGCTGATTTAGAAATACTAAGGATAAAAAAGAGTCCTATCAATAAAAATCCTAAAATAATTAATATTTTAACCAACATTGAAGGTGTCTTATAAGTAGGTTTCTGAACAATTATAGTTTTTCTAATACTCTTTACATCATTAGTTGTTACACTACCAGCTATTGATGGGTGCATACTATTTACAATATCTTCGGCGTCATCTCTATGCAATTCAATCTCATTTGAAAGTGGTGTGTATTTTGCAAACTTCACTAAATCGGCCTCTTTTAATAGTCTTTGTAATTTTTGTAAGGCTTCATCAGAAATATTCAATGCACTAGATTCATTAATATTTGTAATGGTAGCTATCAAGTCATTTGTAGTTGATTCTAAGGCAGGAATTCTCATTTCTCTTTCTATATAAGCCCTTACAATATCAGTCAACTCTACATAATATTTTTTTGTTTTATTTTGTTGCCATAGTTGTTTGTCATCTAATTCTTTCAATCTTTTCAAGGCTAAATCATAAGGAGGTATTCTAGCTTCAATTTCTTCGAGTGTTTCTTTTTTTCTAAAAATAAGGTATAGAATAAGTGCCAATACTAAAAGCACAACTAGTATCCACCATAAATACGGTTTTACATCTTCAAAAGTATAGGGTTCGTTATGAACTGCTTTTATAGGAAACATTTTTTGTTTCAAGGTATCGACGGCAACCGTTGCCACATCTACCACTATAGAATCTGTTGTATATTCTTGACTCCAAACATTTATTTTTTGTTGTGGTATCACATATCGACCACTATCAAAACTTGTCAAAACATATTTTCGAACCAATCTGTTTTTTAGGGTGTCGATATCTAAAGTTTCAACAATTTCAATTTTACCAGTGACATCTAATTGCAATTCAGAAAAAATAACACCCGTCTCAACATTATCAACAGACAATTGATAACTGATTTGCTCACCAATTCTAATTTTAGTGGTGTCTACACTTACAGTGACTTTAGGTTTGTTTTGAGTGTAGGACAGATAACTCATAAGCATAAATATCCCAATAAAGAACACATTCCTAACCCTTCTCTCCTGAAGCTTCGGGAGGGAAATTATTATCCTATTTTGTATTTCAAAACTCAACTTCATTATGCTCCTTTTCGTTTAAAATAACCCAACAATTTTTTCACATAACTTTCATCTATACTTGTATGTATTACACCTGAACCACTTTTTCTAAAAGTATTTTCAAAATAGTTTACAGTTTCTAAATACTGTGCTGCATAATTAGTTCTCACTTTTTTTGAACTGGTATTTATCAACATTGTTTTACCTGATTCTGCATCTAACATAGGCACCATCCCTAAAGAAGGTAAATCCTTTTCAAATTTGTCATAAACTCTTATACCAGTTACATCATGTTTTCTACCTACAATTTTTAAGGCGTTATCATAGTCGTCATCCATAAAATCTGACAAAATAAAAACAATTGCTTTCTTTTTCATTACATTAGACAGGTACCGTAAAGCTTGGGTAATATCAGTCTTTTTGCTTATAGGTTGAAATTCTATCAATTCTCTAATGATACGCAACACATGTCTTTTTCCTTTTTTAGGAGGAATAAACAATTCTATTCCATCAGAAAACAATAGCAAACCAACTTTATCATTATTTTGGATGGCAGAAAATGCCAAGGTGGCACTTATTTCTGTGATGGTTTCTCTTTTAAATTGTTTGGTAGTACCAAAAGATTCTGATCCGCTAATATCAACCATTAACAACATGGTTAATTCACGTTCTTCTTCAAAAACTTTCACAAAAGGTTCATGATAACGAGCAGTAACATTCCAGTCGATTGCACGAATATCATCGCCAAATTGATATTGACGTACTTCAGAAAAAGTCATACCTCTTCCT
>CAYRZY010000086.1:0-11694 GCA_964428855.1 uncultured Flavobacteriaceae bacterium | reverse complement strand
AGAGGCATATACAGTTGTTATTCATGAAAGAAAATTTGAATATATAGGTTATTCTAGAACAACCAATACCTATAATGAGCAGCTTTCAGTATTAGAGAATTATAGTCAAAATCAAATTAATTTTCTTGAAAATAATTTAAAATTAAATAGGTTTGAGGCTTCAAATTTCATTAAAGTAAACGAACTTAATACCCGTCAAGTCAAATTAAAAGGCACTATAAATGGTAAAGAGCTAGGTTATATGATTAATTTTATTGAAGGTGAAGATCATTTGTATATGGTTATGAATTGGACACGATTAAATAGATTGGTAAGATTTGAAAGTACTTTTAAAACAATAAATAATTCCTTTAAATTGATTAAAAGGTAATGAAATTTTCTAAAACATATACTTTAAAAGAAATATCAAAAATCATTGATAGCGAGTTTGTTGGTGATAAAAATTTTTATGTTTTAGGAATGAATGAAATTCATGTAGTAGAAAATGGTGACATTGTTTTTGTTGACCATCCTAAGTATTATGACAAAGCGTTAGAATCAGCTGCTTCTGTCATTCTAATTAATAAAAAGGTAGCTTGTCCAGAAGGGAAGGCTTTGTTAGTATCTGATGATCCATTTAGAGATTTTTGCAAACTGGCCACCTATTTTAATCCTTTTCAAAGAGCTAGTAAATCCATTTCAGATACATCGAAAATTGGTATAGATACTATAATACAACCCAATGTTTTTATTGGTAATCATGTTAGCATTGGTAAAAATTGTATCATCCACCCAAATGTGGTCATCTATGATGGTTGTTCTATAGGTGATAATGTTATTATTCATGCAGGTACAATTTTAGGTGCAGATGCCTTTTATTATAAGAATAGACCTGAAGGACTTGATAGATTAATCTCTTGTGGTACTATTTGTATTGAAGATGATGTTGAAATTGGTGCAAATTGTACAGTTGACAGAGGTGTAACAGGAATAACAACCATAAAAGAAGGAACAAAAATAGACAACCTAGTACAAATAGCTCATGATACTGTTATTGGCAAAAAATGTTTGATTGCTGCTCATGTTGCAATTGCTGGTTGCTCTGTACTTGAAGACGAAGTTATTATTTGGGGGCAAGTAGGTATTTCTAGTGGTATTATAATTGGCAGAAAAGCAGTTGTCAATGCTCAATCTGGTGTAGGTAGAGATTTAGAAGGTGGTAAAACCTATTTCGGTTCACCTTGTGACGAAGCAAGGAAAAAATATAGAGAAATGGCAGCAATTAAAGTGTTGCCAGAAATTATTTCTAAAGTAAATAATATTTAGTTCAAAATGTTTCCTAAAGTTAAAGGGAAAAATTACTTTTGTAGAAAATAAATATAACTCCCAAATTATTGGGACAACTAATATAAAGATAATGAGTGTTTTAGTAAATAAAGATTCAAAAATAATTGTACAAGGTTTTACAGGTAGTGAAGGGACTTTTCATGCTACACAAATGATAGAATATGGTACAAATATTGTTGGAGGTGTTACTCCAAATAAAGGTGGGCAAACACATTTAGACAAGCCTGTTTTTAATACCGTAGCTGAAGCTGTAGCAAAAGCTCAAGCAGACACAAGTATTATTTTTGTGCCACCAGCATTTGCAAGCGATGCCATTATGGAAGCTGCTGAAGCAGGAATCAAAGTTATTATTTGTATTACAGAAGGTATACCTGTAGCTGATATGGTAAAAGTAAAAGCATATATTTCTGATAGAGATTGTAGATTAATAGGTCCTAATTGTCCTGGTGTAATTACTCCAGGAGAAGCTAAAGTTGGTATTATGCCAGGTTTTGTATTTAAAAAAGGTAGAGTTGGTATTATCTCAAAATCAGGTACATTAACGTATGAAGCTGCAGATCAGGTGGTAAAACAAGGTTTGGGAATTACAACGGCTATTGGTATTGGTGGTGACCCGATAATTGGCACAACAACTTTAGATGCTGTAAAATTATTAATGAACGATGACGAAACTGATTGTATAGTTATGATTGGTGAAATTGGAGGTCAGCTTGAAGCGGATGCAGCCAAGTGGATTAAAGCTGATGGCAACAGAAAACCTGTAATAGGGTTTATTGCTGGACAAACGGCACCTGTGGGTAGAACAATGGGACATGCAGGAGCAATAGTAGGTGGTAAAGATGATACAGCTCAAGCAAAAATGGATATTTTGGCAGAAAATGGAATTCATGTAGTGAATTCTCCTGCAGAAATAGGATTAAAAGTAGCAGAAGTTTTAAAATAAAAAAGAAGAAATCGCAATCTAATAACCTGTTTGAAATTTTATCAAGCAGGTTTTTTAATTTCTATCAAAAACAGAAACAATTTTCATATCTTTGAATTCGATAATCTTTATAAGAAATACATATGAAACTTTTAGAAAATAAAATAACACTCATCACAGGGGCTTCAAGAGGAATTGGTAAGGGAATTGCTGAAATATTTGCCAAAAACGGATCAAATATAGCATTTACATACAATGCTTCGGTTGATGCAGCAAAGGCTCTTGAAAAAGAATTGCAATCTTATGGTGTAAAAGTTAAAGGTTTTCAATCAAATGCAGCAAATTTTGATGCTGCTCAGCAATTAGCTAAAGATGTACTTGAAGAATTCGGGACTATTGATGTATTGATAAATAATGCTGGAATCACCAAGGATAACTTGTTGCTGCGTATTTCTGAAGAAGATTTCGACAAAGTTATTGAAGTGAATTTAAAATCGGTTTTTAATTTAACCAAAGCTGTAATTAGACCGATGATGAAACAACGTTCAGGTTCAATTATCAATATGAGTTCAGTGGTTGGAGTCAAAGGAAATGCAGGTCAATCAAATTATGCAGCTTCAAAAGCAGGTATTTTAGGTTTTACAAAATCAATTGCACTTGAATTGGGTTCTAGAAATATACGGTGTAATGCGATTGCACCAGGTTTTATTGAAACAGAAATGACAGGTAAATTACCTGAAGAAACAGTAAAAGGTTGGCGAGATGCAATTCCTCTTAAAAGAGGAGGAACTCCTGAAGATATTGCAAATGCTTGTGTGTTTTTAGCCTCTGACATGTCTGCTTATATTACAGGACAAACACTCAATGTTGATGGCGGAATGTTGACATAGTAATTTACAAATGACATCCAACACAGTTTTATTTTTAATTTTAGCGGTCATCATAGCTATATTGCTGACCTATTTTCAGTATTTCTATAAAACTAAAGACAAAAGCAATACAAATCTATTTTTAAGTGTTTTACGCTTTTTATCGATCTTTTCAATACTTCTATTGCTAATTAATCCGAAAATTAAATCTACAGAATTTGAAGAAATCAAACCGCTGCTCAATGTTTTGGTTGACAACTCTTCTTCTATAGCTTATGCGAAGGAACAGAATCGAATCAAAAACTTTATCATTCAATTAAAAGAGAATTCTTCACTTAATGATAAATTTACTATCAATTATTACGCTTTCGCGGATGATTTATCTTTACAGGATACCTTCTCTTATAAAAACTCAGGTACGAATATCATCCAGAGTTTAAAATCATTGCAAGATTTACATAAAGGAAACATTTCGCCAACAATTTTAATTACTGATGGCAATCAAACTCAGGGAATCAATTATACTTTTAGCACTAGTGATTATCCTATATACCCAGTAGTGGTTGGTGATACTGTACAGTATGACGATTTAAAAATCAAACAAATCAATATAAATTCTTATACCAATTTAAATAATCATTTTCCCGTTGAAATATTTGTGACCTATGATGGAAGTCAAAATATTAATAAAACATTGAATGTATATCAGAATAATAAGATTGTATTTAAAAAACAATTGGTTTTTACGAATGTAAAATCTTCTCAAAAAGTGCAATTTAATTTACCCGCCAATTCAGTCGGTAATCAGAATTTCAAGTGTACTATAACAGCACTTAAAAATGAAAAGAATACTATTAACAATCAAAAGAATTTTAGCATAGAAGTAGTCGATGAGCAAGCTGAAATTCTGATTATTAGTGCTGTAAATCATCCAGATATTGGTATGATGAAAAGAGCCATTTCATCAAATAAACAACACAAAGTAACCATAGAAAATAATTCAAGTAAAAGTATTCAATACAAGGATTATCAATTAATTATATTATACCAACCCAACAGGAAGTTTAAAAAAATATTTAAAGCTTTAGAGTCAGAAAAAATAAACACATTCATTATTACGGGTACATCAACGGATTGGAATTTTTTAAACAAGGCTCAATCCTATTTTTCTAAAAATAATATTGACAAAACAGAAGTTTACACACCTAGTTTTAACACAGACTTTGATGAGTTTATCATTGATGATATTGATATTTCTAGTTTTAATCCTTTAGAAGATTATTTTGGAGATGTTAGTTTCTCTGTTCCATATAAAACGGTTCTCTTCCAAAATATTTCTAATTTCACCACTAAAAATCCATTATTAGCCACTTTTTCAATCGATGATAGGAGAGGAGCAGTACTATTTGGTGAGAATAGTTGGAAATGGAGAATGCAAAGTCATGTAATTAATAATACTTTTGTGAAGTTTGACAACTTTTTCAATAAACTGATTCAATACTTATCCTCCTCAAAAAAATACAATCGCTTAGAAGTAGATTATCAGCCATTTATGTATGCAAACAAAGAGGTCATTATCAAAGCTCAGTTTTTTGATGCTACCTATACTTTTGATAAGAATGCAAACTTGACCTTGTCTTTGACAAATAAAGCCACAAAAGAAAATCAAAAGACACCCTTTACATTAAAAGGTAAGCATTATGAAGTTGTACTCAACAATTTAAAAGCAGGTAATTATAACTTTACGGTGCTAACAGATGATAAAAAGAATAGTAAACATGGCAGTTTTACGGTATTACCTTATGATATAGAACAACAATTAGCGACGGCCAATACAAAAGATCTTAAAAGCTTGGCAAATAATTCCAATGGTTCATTTCATGCAATTGACAATACAGAAATATTGGTTAAGCAATTACTTAAAAACAAGCAATACCATACCATTCAGAAAAGTAAAGAACAAGTAATTTCATTAATTGATTGGAAATGGTTATTGCCATTTGTACTACTTCTTTTTAGTGTAGAATGGTTCATTAGAAAGTATGTTGGTAAAATATAAGATTTCAGAACTTAGCTAAACTAATTAATTGTAAATTTGAAAAAACATAAAAACTAAATAAAATGAGTAACAATCAACTAAATTTCCCGAAAGTGGCAATGCCATTTATCTTTTTGGCAGTTATTGCCATTATATTATTTTCAAAATCATTTGTAACCATTGATGCTGGTGAGGCTGGTGTATTATGGAAACGCTTTGATGGTGGTGTAGTAACAGACCAACCCGCTTTAGGAGAAGGCTTTCATGTTGTAGCACCATGGAATGACGTAGAAGTTTATGAAGTACGTCAACAAGAATTTTTTGACGAGATGAAAGTATTATCCTCTAATGGATTAGACATTAAATTAGATGCGACAGCATGGTATCATCCTAATATTAGTAAATTGGGTATGTTGCACAAAACCAAAGGAACTAATTACTTAGAAAGAGTAGTTAGACCTGCTTTAAGATCAGCAACACGTGAAGTTGTTGGACGTTATACACCAGAACAAATTTACTCTTCAAAAAGAGCTGTTATTCAAAAGGAAATTTTTCAAGAAACAAAAAAGATTTTAGCTGGTGAATTTGTGCAATTGAACAATGTATTGGTTAGAGATGTTACCTTACCAAATACCATTAAAGATGCAATTGAAAGAAAGCTAGGGCAAGAACAAGAATTTTTAGAGTATGAATTTAGACTGCAAAAAGCAAAAAAAGAAGCTGAAAAACAGCGTATTGAAGCTAAAGGTAAAGCTGATGCTAATACAATTTTAAGTGCTTCACTTACTGACAAAATTTTAAAAGACAAAGGTATTGAAGCCACTTTAGAGCTGTCTAAATCACCAAATACAAAAGTAGTGATCGTTGGTGGTAAAGACGGAATGCCATTGATATTGGGGAATAATTAATCCTCATCATATAATCCTAAATACGATTTAAGGTTCTCCTTAGGAGAGGTGAAAAAGGAAACGCTGACAATGAGTGTCAATGAATTATTCAGAATAAACTAAAAAATTCAATAGAGAATGAAAATTTCTCTATTGAATTTTTTTTATTTCTTATCTTTAGTGTTAATTCTAATTTTATCTTTAGAAACTTTCCCCTTTTTTATTGCTTTGTAGTTTTCATAACATTCAAGCACAGCTTCAATAATTTGTAAGTCACTCGCCTTTCTAACGAAATTATTAGAGTAATTACATTCCTTTAAAAGATCGTCTAGCTCTTTTTTACTCATATCCATATAATCCATTAGAATTTCTCTATTAAATTTTTCTTCCATCATACCACGTAAATGATCCTTTTCTTTAAGCTTTTTAAGTTTTTTAATCTCTTTAGGTTTCTTTCCGAACTTTTTATACCAAAAATCTAAAGGATTAAACAGTGCAGCTCCAACAGAATTGTAATTTTTACCCTTTGGTCTACCTATTTCATAAGTTTGAGGTAAACCTTCAATATGGATTCTTGAGTATTTATCCATAGGTACATTTTTAGCATCAATTTCTAAAACTCCTATTAAATTATGAGCTTTGACAGTGACTTCATTAATGTTCAAGGTTTTTTGGTGTATGGCAATTTCAAGCTCATTTCCTTTTAATAAATCATTCGTTATTTTTAATTTGATTGATTTATAACCAATGTATGATATTAGTAGCGTATCGTTCGCTTTGGTAGGTATTTCAAAATTACCTTTATGGTTTGTTATAGCACCTTCAGCAGTATTTAAATTAAATATGTGGGCACTAGGTAAAGGCTTTTTATTTTTAACATCAACAATGCGACCTTTTAATACTTTAATAGAATCTATGTTAGTTTGAGAAAATATAGAAGTAGTGATAAATAAGGCAACTACGATAGGTAAAATTCTTTGCATAGGGCAATGATACTAATTAATTTGATAATGATTTGTTAAATAATACAAAAACAATACCAATAATTAAATCTCAAATAACAAAAAGTAAATTCCAATATTAATGTGTAAAAAATTAAATACACTTTGTGGTTTGTTCTGAAACTTCAGAATTAATAGTGAAATTTAAAAATTTGTGCACATGACAGGAGTTGAACCTGCACGTTCTAATGAACATTAACCCCTCAAGCTAACGCGTCTACCAATTCCGCCACATGTGCAATAAAAGAGTGCAAAACTAAATAAAAGTTAATAAAAATGACTTGTTTTTTCAAAATATGATTTATAAAAATCAAATTAGACTTTTAACTGACTGAGGCTACTACGATTTTTCTATCTTTGCAAAAAAATATTAGTAATGAAAAACTTAATAGTACTATTATTCGTAATAATAATATCAGACACTAATAATTTAAATGCTCAAATTTCAACATCGCTATCGGCAGTTAGAGATAAAACTGATTTAGATATTGGTTTTAATCGTAGATCAGATAATGGTACTTGGTGGACAGACGACACCTTTATTGATAAAGTTGCTGAGATGAACCCAGATGTTTTAAGATACCCAGGAGGTACACAAGCCAATTTTTGGGATTGGTCTACAGGAAAATTTTTAGGCAATATAGATAAACCTTGGCGTAATAGAGAGGTTCTTAAAATACCAGAATTTATCAATGCACTTCCAGAACGCACAAAAATTATATATGTAGTTAATTTAGCAAGACCAACACCTGCTACAGGAGTTAGTGTAACTGCAACTGAAGCAATACTAAAAAGCACAGCAACTTTAAATGCAAAAATACGAGATATGTTGGAGGCCATTGCTAAATTTAAAGCAAAAGGAAAATTGCCCTATGCTATAGAATTAGGTAATGAATTCTTTTTTGGAAATGAAGAAGGTGGTATTTTTCATATTACAGAAGAAAACGACGGATGGCATTCAGGTTGGGACACTGCAAATGATAAATCATTTGTTTCGATTGATAAAAAAGAGGCAACTGTTATAAATGCCAAATTTTATTTAGGGCAATGTAAAACTGTAGTAACTGCTATAAATGATGTCTATCCAAATATAAAGTTTGCATTGGTAACTACCAAAAGAGGAAATGGTAATTCAACAAGAGAACGCTGGAATAATACTATTTTTAATGAATTAGAGAACAATCCAGATTATACCGATTTACAAAAGCATATTTATGCGGTTACACAACATCATTATTTAAGCACCAACTATGGTGATCAAACTGTTATCTCTGATAATACAACTGCAAAAGTGGCAATTGCTGAAGGAATTCAATACCCAGAAGAGAAACAAGCAGATTATGAGATGGTTCCAGATGATTATAAAATTTGGTATACAGAATTTGGAGCATCTAAAGATAATGCAATGGAAACTTGGGCTACAGGTTTGCGTTATGGAGCATTAATGATTAGTTGGATGAATATGGGTGATAAAGTTGGGCAGTTAGACTATCATTATGTAACAAAAAATGATGTGATAAAAATAGGCTCACCAATGAAACTAGCTCCAATAGGTATTGCAGCTAAACTATTGTCGCTTACATCTGTTAATATGACTGAAATGCAGGAAATAACATTTAACAATAATCCAATTTCAGTAACTGGTGTAAAATCTTTATATGGTTATAAGTTTAAAAGTAACGAAAAAGAAACGCTTTTTATCATAAACATTAGTGATGCCGATTTTTCACAAGTAGAAACTAGTGGCTTATTTACATATAATGGTCAATATAATAGAACACAATATCACTCAAATACACCATATGTTTCAGGTGTTTATGAAGGACACTCAAATATAATTTCAAATACTTCAAATGTTAATGCTACTACTTTTAATGCAAATAAGTTTTCTATAACTACAATTGAAGTTGCTAATAGTGTACTTGCAATAGATGCTAATAGTATAGATAAATTAGCTGTTTTTCCAAATCCAGTAAAAGATTTTCTTACTATAAATACTATGAATGAAATAAACAAAATCACTATTTACAATAGTACTGGAGCACAGGTATACTCAAAAGAAAATCCAATAAATCCAATAAATTTGAGTTCATTTTCTTCTGGAATCTATATCTTGAAAATCAGAATAGAAGAAGAGACTACTTTTAAAAAATTCATTAAATATTGATTGGTATTAATAAGTTCTCAATTATTATGGGCATGAGCTCTACAAGTATAAATGTTTAGTTTAAAATAGAATTACAAACAGTGTTATTAATAATAAATAGTTATTCAGTTTATAATGCTTAATATTTACGCTAACTTCATAAAGATAAATAGTTTTTGGTTATTCTTAATTTTATTGATAGTCTCTTGTAAAGATGATAAGTATCAAAAAATTGTAAAGCAAGAAGCTATCCATGAAAAAAGTGCTTTTATAGGGTCAGAGACCTGTAAATCATGTCATCAACAAGAATTTTCAGAATGGCAGAACTCTCATCATGATTTAGCTATGCAACTAGCAGATTCTACTACTGTTTTAGGTGATTTTAACAATACAGTATTTAAAAGCAAAGGAATCAATTATCGTTTCTTTAAAAAAGCAGGTAAATATTATGTAAATACTGAAGGAGAAGGAGGGGAGTACCAAGATTATAAAATTGCCAATACTTTTGGAGTAACGCCATTGCAACAATACCTTATTGATTTCCCTAATGGAAAGAAACAATGTTTGCTAGTAGCTTGGGATGCCAAAAAAGAAAAATGGTATGATCTACAACCTAATTTAAAAGTCCATCATGAGGAATGGATGCATTGGACAGGTGGGAGCATGACATGGAATAATATGTGTGCCGATTGCCATTCTACAAACCTTCAAAAAAAATATGATACTACAACTGAAAAATACAATACTACGTTTAGCAATATCAATGTAAGTTGTGAAGCTTGTCATGGGCCATCGAGCACTCATGTAGACTATTATAAAAATGAGGACAACAATAAAGGTGTCAATCCGCCAAAGCTTTATATGGATGCTTCTATGAACTCAAAAGAATTGGTTCAGAAATGTGCCAGATGCCATTCTAGAAGAAGTCAATTGACTGAATATTTCGATTATAAAGGTCATTTTTTAGATCATTACAATCCTAGTAAAATAATGGATCCTGTTTATGAACTGGACGGACAAATAAAGGATGAAGACTATGTGTATGGCTCATTTGTACAAAGTAAGATGTATCATAATGGCGTGTCGTGTAAAGATTGCCATGATTCGCATAGCTTAAAACTTAAAAAAGAAGGAAATGCATTGTGCCTATCATGTCATGAACCAACGTATGATACAGCCTCACATCATTTTCATAAACAAAACACAGAAGCATCACAATGTATTAATTGCCATATGACAGGTAAAACCTATATGGGGAATGACTTTAGAAGAGATCATAGCTTTAGAGTACCTAGACCAGATCAAACAATAACCTATGGAACTCCAAATGCATGCAGTGGTTGTCATACAGATAAAACCGCTGAATGGGCAAGTAACGCTATCAAATCTAACTATGGCGATAAACGACCTGAACATTATTCTGAGTTTTTATTAGCGGGCTACCATGGCGATAATGAATCTTTTTATAAGGTATTCTCAAAAAATAGCAATCCAGAAATTATACGTGCTACCGCTTTAAATCAATATGGAAATCAGCCACTTTCAGAAGATGAGATTAATAGACTAATATCTTTTGTAAACGATTCGTCTGCTTTGGTAAGAAATGAAACTGTTTTAACGCTTGGCAAATTAAATCAGCTAGATTTTTCTAAAACTATTGAACCACTACTACTAGATTCTGTCCGATTAGTCAGAATTTCTGCGGCAAGATATTTCAATATGAAAAATAGTGAAGTACTCAAAAATAAGGCTTATAAAATCACACAAAAAGAATATTTAAATGAATTAAAAACAAATGCTGATTTTGCTTCAGGTCAGCATCAAATAGCACTATATCATCAGGCAAAAGGGAATGTTGACAAGGCAATAGAAGCGTATAACAACGCTATTAAAATTGATAATTATTACAATACATCAAGAATGAATCTAGCCTTGTTAGAATATAATAGAGGAAACATTCAGCTTGCAGAAGCATTGTATTTAAAAATCACACAGCAAGAACCTGAGTACAGTTATCCTTACTTTATGCTAGGCTTATTATATAACGAAAGTGTTAAGCCTGAAAAATCGCTAGAATATTTAGCAAAGGCATGTGATAATAAACAGCCAATACTGCCTAGGGCTTTTTATAATTACGGATTAAAATTGCAAGAGAAAGACTTGTATGAAAAATCTATTGTAGTAATTAATAAAGCTTTGAAAACGGTTCCTTATGACGAAGGCTTATTGTATATAAAATTATTAGGTCAAATAAATACGAACCAAACTAAAGAAGCTTATAATACCTGCTCGCTATTGCTTAAAATTTCACCTAACAATACTAATTATAAGAAAATTTTAGAAAATTTAAACTAGAGCTGAAGTTTTTAAGCAAAGTAACTATAAAGAATTTATCTTTTCACTATTAAATTGTTTAGGACTATAGTATATCTCAAAAATTAGGATCCTCATTGACTATATTGCATAAAAAAACCTACTAAAAAAAGTAGGCTTTTCATTTCACTC
>CAYRZY010000085.1:0-11696 GCA_964428855.1 uncultured Flavobacteriaceae bacterium | reverse complement strand
AATTAAAAAAATATCAAAATTTGATATCGATAAGGCCAAGCAGCATATTGAGAGTTTGGAAGATAAAATTGCTGAGGTTAAAAACTACTTAGCAAACCTTATCGACTATGCTATTGACTATTTTAAGAATCTAAAAACCAAATACGGTAAAGATAAAGACCGAAAAACAGAAATTAGAATCTTTGAAGATATCGTTGCTTCAAAAGTTGCCATGAAAAATGCCAAACTCTACGTAAATCGCGAAGAAGGCTTTATCGGCACCTCCTTACGAAGAGATGAGTTTATAACCGAATGCTCTGATATTGATGATATTATCGTATTCAAAGCTGATGGGAAAATGATGATTACCAGATTAGGTACAAAAACCTTCGTAGGGAAAAATATCATTCACATTGCTGTCTTTAAAAAGAAAGACAAGCGTACCGTTTACAACATGATCTATCGTGATGGCAAGGCTGGTTCTACCTTTATGAAACGCTTCTCTGTCACTGCTGTTACACGAGATAAAGAATATGATTTAACAGCTGGTAACAAGCTCTCGAAACTATTTTATTTCTCTGCGAATCCGAACGGAGAAGCTGAAGTAGTTACTATCAATTTAAGAGCGGTAGGAAGTGTTAAAAAATTAAAATGGGATATTGACTTTGCTGATTTAGCTATTAAAGGTCGCGGCAGTAGAGGTAATACCGTAACCAAATATGCTGTTAAAAATGTTGAGCTCAAGGAAAAAGGAGTTTCAACATTAAAACCTCGTAAGATATGGTTTGATGATACCGTACAGCGATTAAATGTTGACGGAAGAGGTGATTTATTAGGCGAGTTTACTGCGGAAGACAGGTTATTAATCATCACACAGTCAGGTAAGGTGAAAACCATTGCCCCTAATCTTTCTACACATTTTGATGAAGATATGATTGTCTTAGAAAAATGGATTCCAAACAAACCTATTTCTGCCATTCATTTTGACGGAGAAAAAGAGCGTTATTATATAAAGCGTTTTATGATTGACAATCCAAACAAAGAAGAGGTGTTTATTGGAGAGCACCCAAAGTCTCAATTAGAAATTGTAGCAACTGATTTTAGACCCATCTCCGAAATAATCTTCTCAAAACGCAGTCTAGAAAATCAAATAATTAACTTTGAAGAATTCATTTCAGTAAAAGGAATTAAAGCAATTGGAAATCAACTAACTACTAATAAAATAAAACAAGTAAATTTACTAGAGTCTTTACCTTACGAAAACCCGATAGAGAATACGGTAGAAGTTATTGAGGAGGAAGAAATAAAAGCTGAATCATCAGAAAATAGCGACACTTCTACAAAAGATGATGATGATTTAGCTACAGATGATGATGGTCAAACAGCCTTATTTTAAGACTTAAAGAAATATGAAACTAGGCTCTATAACATTCGAATTAATTTCCTTTTGGCAAATACTAAGCTATAGCATTGCGGTTATCTTTATTACATGGATACTTTCAAGAATTATCCGTTTTTTACTGGTAAAATACATCAATAGAAAAAACAAAGAGCATCAGTATAGTATTACTCGGCTGAAATTCATTAAAAATTCAGTCAAATTCTTTCTTGGTATCATTGCTTTATTAGTCATTATCTTTACGATTCCTGTATTTAGGAGCAAGGCTGCAATCATTTTTTCTGGAGCAGGAATTTTAGCTGCAATCATTGGTTTTGCTGCTCAGGCAGCAGTTTCAAATTTAATTGCAGGTGCATTTATAGTGCTTTTCAAACCTTTTAGAGTAGGTGATTTCATCAAACTAGATGATTTACGATTAGGTATCGTTGAAGACATCACCTTACGCCACACCGTAATCAACACCTTTGAAAACAAACGCCTTATCATCCCCAACTCCTTAATTAGCACAGAATCTATATTTAATCATACCATTGACGACACCTATGTGCAAAGTTTTAATAATATTATGGTAGGCTTGCATGCAGATATTGACCAGGTAAAACAAATCATTACAGAGGAAGCTTTAAAACTACCTTACATTATTGACAATCGCACACCTGAGCAAATAGCCAACAACTTTCCTCAAATTAAAATCAGAGTTAAAGATATTAATGAAAACGGCATCTACTTAAGAGCTTTTATTTGGGTAACAGACCCTTATGAAGAATTTAGAGTAAAGTCTGACTTACTAGAAGCAGTACACAAGAGATTTCTTAAAGAGAATATTGATTTACCTGTGGCTACAAGGAAGATTATTGACAAAAAGTAAGCAGGAATTAATACTTGCATATCTCAACTATTATTAGCAAATTTAAAGTTCAAAAAAACGATAACAGATAAACAATTTTAAGCATGGAAATTTTAGGAATAGATATAGGAGGCACGGGTATTAAAGGTGCAATTGTAAATGTTGAAACTGGGGCATTGGTTTCAGAGAAGCATCGAATTCCTACTCCCAAAGGAGCAATGCCTAGCGATGTCGCTGATGAAATTGCAAATTTAGTTCAGCATTTTAATTGGAAAGGCAAAGTAGGTTGTGGCTTCCCTGCAATTGTATCGCATGGTAAAGTTTTATCTGCCAGTAACATACACCAAAGCTGGAAAGGCCTTCAGGCTGACAATTTATTCAAACAACATACAGGCTTAGATTTTAAAATAGTTAACGATGCTGATGCTGCAGGGTTGGCCGCTATGACATTTGGAGCTGGTAAAGGTCAAAAAGGGACTGTAGTAATGATTACTATTGGTACTGGTCTTGGTTCTGGCTTATTTCATGACGGAGTGCTTATTCCGAATATTGAATTAGGTACAATTCCGTATAAAAATTATAAATACTATGAAACTTACACTTCTGATGCCGCTCGTAAAAGAGAAGAATTAAGTTATAAAAAATGGGGAAAACGTTTTAATAAGTTCTTGAAATTTGTAGTTCTAGTCACCTCACCTGATTTGATTATTTTAGGAGGCGGTGCCAGTAAAAAGATAGACAAATTCAAAGATCAGCTCACTGTGAATGTACGAGTGTTGCCTTCTGAATTTGAAAATGAAGCGGGTATTGTTGGAGCTGCAATAAATGCCAAATAATAGATTTATTTCACCTATAGATTCATGAATTTATGAACTTAAACTGTAAATTTACATTACTGACTTTATTTATCTTATTATCAAGCTCTTGTTCAAAAAAAGAAGATGTTAATATCAATCCTTTAGAAGAGCAGATAATTGTTGTGAAAAATCAATTTGCTCCAGATAAAAGAGTTGCCTTATTTGATATTATTTCGGTTAAAAACAATCTTGAAATTATCCTTAAAGGAGAATCAAATCTGCCTGAAGCTATCAATACTTTGAAAGAAAATTTAAAAGCTGAGAATATCACTTTCGTGGATAGTATTCAATTGCTACCTAATGCCAATTTAGAAGGAAAAACACGAGGCGTAATAAAAATTTCTGTTGCCAATTTAAGAAGCAATCCTAAACACTCATCAGAATTAGCAACACAAGCTACATTAGGCTCACCAGTTTTAGTGTATAAAAAAATTGATAATTGGTATTTGATACAAACTCCCGACAAATATTTATCGTGGGTAGATGGTGGCGGTATACAGTTAATGACACAAGAAGAGTTTGCAACTTGGAAATTAGCAGATAAAATCATTTTTTTAGATACCTACGGACAATCATTTGAAGAAGAACAACAAAATATAGTTTCTGACTTGGTAGCTGGAGATGTTTTAGAACTTACTGAAGAATTAAAATCCTTTTACAAAGTAAAATATCCTGATGGAAGAACTGCTTATGTTCATAAAAATCAAGCTAAAAAATACAAAACATGGTTGGCTGAATTAGAAACTACACAAAAATCACTAATTAAAACCTCTAAAAACCTTATGGGGCTTCCCTACTTATGGGGAGGTACATCTTCTAAAGGTGTAGATTGTAGTGGTTTTACAAAAACTATTTACTTCCTAAACGGGATGATTATCCCTAGAGATGCATCGCAACAGGTACATACAGGATTACTTGCTGATGAAAATAAAAATTTTAAAAACCTACAAGCTGGCGACTTACTTTTCTTCGGTACTCCTGCCACAAAAGACAAAAAAGAGCGTGTAGTTCATGTAGGGATGTGGATCGGTAATAATGAATTTATTCACTCATCAGGACGTGTACATATTAGCAGCATGGATAAAAATGCTTCAAATTACGACGACTATAATTTTAATCGATATTTAAAGTCAAAACGACTATTAAATCAAGACGATAACAACATCGTTAATCTAGCAAAAACAAGTGTTTTTAAAAATTAATTTCCTCCGTAACATAAAATACACTATATTTGTCGCTTATATTAATATTTAATTTATTTAAAATGAGTAAAGGAACAGTAAAATTCTTCAATGAATCAAAAGGATTCGGTTTTATTACAGAAGAAGGAAACAACAAAGAACATTTTGTACACATCTCTGGTTTAATCGACGAAGTACGCGAAGGCGATGAAGTTGAATTCGATTTACAGGAAGGTAGAAAAGGACTAAACGCAGTAAATGTAAAAGTGATTTAATTATATATCTTTTAAAATTTTTACTTACAAAGCCTATCAAATTTGATAGGCTTTTTTTATGCTCAAATATTTGTATCTTTCAACAATGAACCAAATTACTCTCCGAAAAGCAACAGCAAAAGACCTCTCTACCCTATTAGAATTTGAACAGGGAGTTATTGAAGCTGAACGTCCTTTAGACCCAACTATAAAACACACACCAACTACATATTACGACCTCAACGAAATGTTGACTGCAAAACACATTCATTTGATAGTTGCAGAAATTAATAATGAAATTATAAGTTGTGGTTATGCTAGAATAGAAAAGGCAAAAGAAGCCTTACAACATACTTGTTTTGGGTATTTAGGCTTTATGTACACCTTGCCAAAACATAGAGGCAAAGGAATTAATAAAAACATAATCAGTGAATTGACGGCCTGGTGTAAAAAGAAAGATGTACATGAAATACGTTTACATGTATATCACGGTAACAAAGCAGCAATAAGAGCTTATGAAAAAGTAGGCTTTACCAAGCATATGATTGAAATGAGAATTAAATGATATGCATCCTAAACAAAACACAACGACTAGCTGTCCGTTATGCACTAGTAAATCTGCCCTTTTCTATCAACAAAATGATAGATATTTTTTTCAATGTTCGACTTGTTATGGCATCTTTCTAGATCAGAAATTAAGACTTGATTCTTCTAAAGAAATTATACGTTACCAATTGCATAAAAATGATGTCGAAGATATCAATTATCAGAAATTTGTTTCGCCCATCACAGCTGCTATTCAAAGAGATTTTACGAAAGAGGATACAGGGCTAGATTTTGGAGCAGGAACAGGGCCTGTAATCTCTAAAGTACTGCAAGACAACAAATTCCAAATTGCACAATATGATCCGTTTTTTCATAAGCATCTAAACCTTTTAAAATCTACTTACAACTATATTGCATGTTGTGAAGTGATGGAACATTTTTACCATCCTAAAAAGGAATTCAACTTGTTGAAAAATTTACTCAAACCTAATGGAAACTTGTATTGTATGACTGTACTTTTTGATGACACCCTTAATTTTCATGATTGGTATTATAAAAACGATCCAACACATGTGTTTATCTATCATCACAAAACAATCCAATGGATCAAAGAAAATATAGGATTTTCAAAAGCAACTATTAACGAAAGGCTCATCACCTTTTTTAATTAATCAATCAATTGGCAAACTTGCAGTAGACTTTACCTCTGTCATCACAAAAGAGCTTTGTACTTGACGAATGTTATTTACTGTAGCTAGTTTTTTGGCAACAAAATATTGATAAGCATCCATATCTTGTACTACCACTTTTAACAAATAGTCAAACATCCCTCCAATATGAAAACATTCAATCACTTCTGTAAAGTGCTGAATGTCTTTTTCAAATTTTGAAATAAATTCAGCCTCATGTTGATTTAAAGAAACATTACAAAACACCAGCAATGATAAACCTACTTTCTTTCTATCTACAACCGCTTTATATGAAACAATAAAACCATCCTTTTCCAACCGTTTGATACGCTCGAAAACTGGTGTAGATGTTAAATTTAATTTACTAGCCAGTTCTTTTATAGTGTACTTGCTGTTTTTCTGTAGCAATCTTAAAATTGATTTATCCGTTTCGCCTATCATGATGTAGAATTTTATACTGAAATGAATTTAAAATTTAAATTAAAAAAGAATATTACACTTTTATTCATACAAATATAGATTATTATACTGTATTTTACATAAAATTAGGATAAAAACACCATCACCATTAACTTTGATATTGCTAAAACAGCAACACTATGAGCAACCATAAAATGAGTCCTGAAAGTTTAATGATGAGTCACGGATACAAACCAGAGCTATCACAAGGCTCTGTAAAATGTCCTATTTTTCAAACCTCAACGTTTGAATATAAAACTGCTGAAGAGGGTAAAGCATTTTTTGAAATAGCCTATGGATTGCGTGAAAAAGAACCTCAAGAAGAGTTGGGTCTTATCTACAGTAGAATTAACAATCCGAATTTAGAAATACTTGAAAACAGGCTCTGCTTGTGGGACAAAGCGGATGATTGTGCTGTTTTTGAAAGTGGCATGTCAGCCATCAGTACTGTACTCTTAGAATTCTTAAAGCCAGGTGATTTACTTGTGTATAGCAATCCTCTTTATGGAGGTACAGACCATTTTATCAACCATTTCTTATCTAAAATTGGTATTCATACACTAGCTGTTCATCCTAATGAAAATGAAGAAAATATTATAAAAATGATTAAAGCATCTGGTAAAGGAGACAAACTAGCTATGATTTTTTTAGAAACTCCAGCCAACCCTACCAATGCAATTGTTGACATTGAAAGTTATAAAAATATCGCCAACCATTTTAGTACGAATGAAAAACAAGTGTTACTTACCGTTGACAATACGTATATGGGACCATTGTGGCAACATCCATTACAATTTGGTGCTGACATTTTGTTGTATTCTGCTACCAAGTATATTGGCGGTCATAGCGATTTAATTGCTGGTGCTGTTTTAGGTGCTGCTGATTTGATGGTACGTGTAAAAACATTACGCACATTTTTAGGTAATATGTTAAGTCCGAATACCGCATGGTTATTGCTTCGAAGTTTAGAGACGTTGAAAGTAAGGATGGATCAACAAACCAAAAATGCACAAGAAATTGCACAGTTTTTAAGTCAACATCCCAACGTTGAAAAAGTGTATTATTTAGGCTTATTAGAAAAAGGCAGTAAGGAACATATCATCTATCAAAAGCAATGCGAAGCACCTGGAGCAATGATTTCTTTTGATATTAATGGTGGCGAAAAAGAAGCCTTTCAATTTATGAATAGTTTAAAACTTTTTAAAATAGCCGTAAGTCTTGGTAGTACAGAAAGCTTGGTGCAACACCCAATTACCATGACACATGCAGGTGTTGATCCTGAACACAGAAAACGAATAGGTATTACTGATAAATTAGTTAGACTTTCTATTGGTATTGAAAACTATAACGATATTATTTGGGATCTTGAGCAAGCACTAAAATAAATTCCAAATAACAAATTCCAAAACCCAAGTTTTAAGACTTTACATTCTAACCTTTAAATTAATTGAAATCAGAACATTAGATTTCAATTAAATAGTTTTAATTGTGCCATCTCACCAATAGCAACTTTAGATTTCCTTAAGAATTCACTTCTAACTTAGTAGCATTAGATTAATTAAACCAAGTCTAATTATGTGCAACTTAAGAGAATTATTTATCGGTATCGTAACTGTGTTCACTTTCTTTATCGGAGTCTCACAAAACACATACTATGTATCAACTTCAGGCAACAATTCTAATGATGGTAAAACTACAGCAACCTCATGGAGAACTATAAGCTACGCAGCTTCAACAGCAAGTGCAGTTACATCAGGAGATAAGGTTTTTATTAAAGCAGGAAACTACGGCAATGAAAATATTATTTTTCAGAAAGACGGAACAGCAAACCTCCCAATTACATTTGAAGGATACAAAACCACACCTGAAGACAATCCAAATTTAAATTGGAAATATGGCGATGATTTAAATGCTTCTATAATGCCATTAATTGATGGAGGAGATAGAACCAAAGGTATTGGCATAGATTTACAAGGCAAGAAGTATATTAACATTAATAATATTCAAATTAAAAATTACGAATATGGTATGTTTGGTTACAATGCACACCATATTACTATTACTAACGTAATTGCCATGTATTTTGGAGATGTTAATGCTGAATACAATGGAAAAGGTCTCGTTTTTGGTTCTTTAGCAAACGATATCACACTAAACAATTGTGTAGTCTATAACTCTTGTGCTGAAGGAATTTCAATAGTTGGAGATAATAGTCTTGTTAATAATTGTAAAGTTTATGCTGATGATAATTCTACAGGAAACAAAAGTGCGATGGATTACTATATTCATATCAGTGGAAATAATAATGTTGTTGAAAATTGCTATGTAGAACGCTTAAATAATATAGAACATTCTGGACATGCCATTGGTTTAAAAGGGAATTGCGAAAATAATATTGTACGCAATTGTATTGCTAAAGGATTTGAATATTATGGCTTTAATGTCCGTCATGCTGGTTCAAAAAATAATCTTTTCGAAAACTGTACTGCTATTAATTGTGGTTTTACTATTCGTGAAGGAAGCTACAACACTTTTAAAAACTGTAAAACAATTGATGCTGATTATGCAGTAATGTTTTGGGACACGCATGATAATGATAATGAGAACGCAGGACACCACAATGTTTTTGAAAATTGTATTTTTCAAAACACAAAACAAGATGTTATCACTTTTCATTATTTCGCTTACCCATCAAGCAGTAATGATAATGTTTTTATGAATTGTGTTTTTTATGGTGGTAAAAATCTATTTGTATCAGATCGTGAAAATTCAAATAATAAAATGGTGAATTGTATTGTAACCAATATACAAAACTATTCAAAAACACAAGTCCATCAAGACATAGCCTATCCTGTAAATTTTAATTATGAGTATACCAATTTTTACAATAATGGTTTCGAAACACCGTCTGGAATAAATATAACAACATTTAACCCAAACTATTCCGATCTTGAAACTAATGATTTTCATTTAAAATCATCCTCTCTATGTATAGATGCTGGTACTGCAGTAAATGCTCCAAGTAAAGACTTTGATGGAATTGATAGACCTCAAGGAAATGGAATTGATCTCGGACCTTTTGAATATACAGCTGTACTTGGCAACATAGAATACAAAAAAGATGATATTTTAGTATACCCTAATCCCGCTTCAAGCACTATAACAATTAAAAGCAATCAAATTGAGCTAACTGACATTCGTATTTATAATAGTTTAGGTCAAAAAATTATTGATTTACCTATCAATGAGACTAGCACAAGAGTAATTATCAATCTTAACAGTTTAAAAAAAGGAATATATTTTATTAAAACGAAGACAAATACATTTAAAGTTTATAAAATTTAATTTAAAATCAAAAAAAATGAAAGTAAAACACCTATTAGTAGTATGCCTAATGACAATTATCGTTTTTTCATGTAGCAATGATGATCAAACTGAAAACCCTGACAATCCTGACAACACACAAGTTCTAAGTCCTTTTGGTGTCAACCTTGCTGGAGCTGAATTTGATGAAGAGAATATGCCTGGTACTTTAGACCAACAATACACCTACCCTAACGCAGCAGAATTAGATTATTATAACTCTAAAGGATTGAAATTAATTAGACTACCATTCAGATGGGAAAGGCTTCAAGGTGAATTTGGAGGAGCTTTAGAAACTGAAAATCTAAATAGAATCAAAGAATTTGTGAAAATGGTAACTGATAGAGATATGTATGTCATTTTAGATTTACATAATTATGGGAGGTTTCGCCTTAATGGAGAAGATGTAATTATTGGTGCAAATGACCAAGTTAGTATTGCAAACGTAAAAGACTTTTGGATTAAATTTGCCAATGAATTTAAAGATGAAACTAATATTTGGGGCTATGGTATTATGAACGAACCCCATGATATGCTCTCAGACACACCTTGGTTTTCTATTGCTCAAGAAATTATTAATGGCATAAGAACTATTGATACTAAAACTACAATTATTGTTGGCGGTGATAGTTGGAGTTCTGCTGAGCGATGGAAAGAAGAAAGTGATAATTTAAAAGATCTTGTTGATCCTTCAAAAAAAATTATCTTTGAAGCACATGTCTATTTTGATGCTAATGCTGGTGGATTTTACGGTAGCTCATACGATGATGAAGGTGCAACGCCAGATACAGGTATTAACCGAGTAAAACCTTTTGTTGATTGGTTAAAAGAAAATAATTTTAGAGGTTATATTGGCGAGTATGGTGTTCCTGATGACGATGAAAGATGGCTTATTACCTTAGACAACTTCCTCACGCATATAAAAAATAATAAGATTAATGGTACCTATTGGGCTGGCGGCCCACGTTGGGGCCCAGACAAAATGGCTATTGACCCTACTGATGATACAGGTGAAAGTGACCCACAAAATGGAGCAGAAAGACCACAAATGAGTATTGTTGAAAAGTACCTCGATACAAACTAACACCTATTCATTATAATCTAAGTTTTAAAAATAAATCCCAAATTTCAATTCTTGATATTCGGGATTTGTTTTTTGTTTTTTGATATTTCTCCTTTCATTCATGATGATAAGGCTCATTTTTTAAAATGGTAAATGCTCTGTACAACTGTTCTACCATAAACAATCGAATCATTTGATGCGAAAATGTAAGTTTTGATAAGGATACTTTTCCTTGTGCTTTTTTATATACTGCATCAGAAAATCCGTAAGGACCACCAATTATAAATACCAATTGCTTGATACCAGCATTCATCTTTTTTTGTAAAAATTTCGAAAATTCAATAGAACGAAATTCCTTTCCTTTTTCATCTAACAAAATCAATTGGTCAGTTGCATTTATTTTTTTAAGAATCAATTCTCCTTCCTTTTCTTTTTGCTGATTCTCTGATAGGTTTTTTACATTTTTAATATCAGGAATCACTTCCAACTCAAATTTGATATAATGATTCAATCGTTTTTGATAGGTATCAATCATCTGTATCAAGTTTTTATCATCTGTTTTACCAATGGTGAGCAATTTTATTTTCATAGCTCAAATATAATCCAAAATATGTATTAGAAAATTTATTGCTTGGGATTTGGAATTTCTTTTTTAGAATTTGTTATTTTTGTACTCTAAATTCACCATATGATTTCCAAACAACAATTTGAAAAAGAACTACAACTTATCATTACAAACGCCATTCGTGAAGATGTTGGTGATGGCGATCATTCATCGCTAGCATGTATCCCTAAAGAAACCAAAGGCAAAGCAAAGTTATTGGTAAAAGACGAAGGTATCATAGCAGGAGTTGAATTTGCAAAGCTTGTTTTCAATCATATTGATGCTGATTTAAACGTTGAAACACTTATTGAAGATGGAAGTTCTGTGAGATATGGAGATATTGTTTTTTATGTAGAAGGTAGCTCTCAATCCATTTTAAAAGCCGAACGCTTAGTTTTAAACGCCATGCAACGGATGAGCGCTATTGCTACAAAAACCAACGCATTTGCTAGCTT